>JABFXM010000250.1 GCA_013361745.1 Gemmatimonadaceae bacterium
AACAACGAAGTTCCTCATCGGTGGCGCCCTGGTGCTCTGCACGGCTGGCTATCTCATGGCCAGCTCGATCAAGCAGACCGGCGTCTACTACGTCACTCCCTCCGAGCTGGCGACCCACGTCGCAGCCGACAACAGCTTCCATGACACGGGCGTGAAGCTCGGGGCGCGCGTCGTCCCCGGGACGATCGTGCGCGATCCCGGCGGGAAGCTCTTCCAGTTCCGCGTCACCGATGGGGCGACCACCTATCCGGTCGTCTATCGCGGCATCGCGCCCGACACCTTCACCGACGGCGTGGACGTCGTCGTCGAGGGCCGCCTCGGGCGGGACGGGACCTTCCACGCGACGACGCTCCTCGCGAAGTGCGCGTCGCGCTACGAGAACGCGCCTCCCGGGATGGGTCAGCCGGGCGGGCATCCGGCCTCCGTTCCGAAGTCGACGCAGTCGTGATCCTCATCGGCGAGCTGTCGCTCTGGGTGGCGGTGGTCATGGCCGCCTGGACGACGACCGTGTCGTTCGCCGGGGGCAAGCTGCGGCGCCCGGATCTGATCGCGAGTGGTGAGCGCGGACTCTACGCTAGCTTCGCCCTCGTCCTGCTCGCGGCGATCGGACTCTGGACCGCGCTGCTCTCGCACGACTTCTCCCTCGAGTACGTCGCGTCGAACACGAGCCGCAACATGCCCGCGGTGTACGTCTTCGCGGCGTTCTGGGGCGGTCAGGCCGGGTCGCTGCTCTTCTGGGCGCTCATCCTGTCATTCTACGGCACCCTCGCGGTGTTCAGCAGCCGGAAGCGATCGCGCGACCTCATGCCCTGGGTGACGGGCACGATCGGCGCGGTGCTCCTCTTCTTCCTGCTGACGACCTGCCTCGGCGCGAACCCGTACACGCGGCTTCCGTTCGTCCCGGTCGACGGGCGCGGCCTGAACCCGCAGCTGCAGAACCCGGGGATGGCGATCCATCCCCCGAACCTGTACCTCGGCTACGTCGCGACGACGATCCCCTTCGCGTTCGCGATCGGCTCGCTGATCACGCGCCGGCTCGACAACGAGTGGCTCGGCGCGGTGCGGCGGTGGGCGCTCGTGTCCTGGTTCTTCCTCACAGTCGGGATCACGTTAGGCATGTGGTGGGCGTACGTGGAGCTCGGGTGGGGTGGCTACTGGGCGTGGGATCCGGTCGAGAACGCCTCCTTCCTCCCCTGGCTGACGGGGACGGCGTTCCTCCACTCGATCATGATCCAGGAGAAGCGCGGGATGCTGAAGAAGTGGAACGTCGTGCTCGTCGTGGCGACCTTCCTCCTCTCGATCCTCGGCACCTTCATCACGCGCAGCGGGATCATCTCGAGCGTCCACGCCTTCGCGCAGTCGCCGGTGGGCAGCTGGTTCTCCGGCTTCCTCGTCGTCGCGCTCGCGATCACGGTGTTCCTCGTGATGACGCGGCTGCGCGACCTCGAGGCGCCGGTGACGCTCGAGAGCGTCGTCAGCCGCGAGGCGGCGTTCCTCTACAACAACCTCGTGCTCTGCGGGATCGCGTTCTCCGTGCTCTGGGGGACGCTCTTCCCGATCATCAGCGAGTGGGTGCGCGGGACGAAGATCACCGTCGGTCCGCCGTTCTTCAACGCGGTGAACATTCCGCTCGGCCTGCTCCTCCTCGGTCTCACCGGTGTCGGGCCGCTCATCGCGTGGCGCCGCGCGAGCTCGGCGAACCTGAAGCGGCAGTTCGCGGCGCCGTCCACCGCGGGGCTCGCGACCGGCGGACTGCTCCTCGCCGCGGGGATGCGCGACGCCTACGCGCTCATCTCCTACACGCTTGCGGGCTTCGTCACCGCGACGATCGTCCAGGAGTTCTACAAGGGGACGGCGGCGCGGCGCGCGATTCATGGCGAGGCCGCGCCGATCGCGCTGGTGAGGCTGGTCGCGAGGAACCGCCGACGGTACGGGGGCTACATCGTGCACCTCGGCATCGTCGTGCTCTTCTCGGCGTTCGCCGGGCTCGCGTTCAAGCGCGAGCTGGACGTGACGCTGCGCCCGGGAGAGAGCTACACGACGAAGGATCCCTACGGCCACGAGTGGCGCTTCGTGAGCCAGGGGATCTCGCGCTTCGAGGCGGCGAACCGCGACGTCGTTGCGATCGGTCTCGACGTCTTCCGCGACGGGAAGCGCATCGGCGTGATGACGAGCGAGCAGCGGCAGTACCGCGACAGCCGCGGCAACCCGACCTTCAATCCGTCGACCGAGGTCGGCATCCACGGCACGCTGAAGGAAGACACCTACGTGGTGCTCGCGGGCGTGAGCGGGGACGAGACGGCGGAGCTGCGCATCAACTTCAATCCGCTCGTCTGGTGGGTGTGGTACGGCGGCGCGATCATGGCGATCGGCGGTCTGATCGTGATGTGGCCGGCCGCGGAGCGTCGGCGTCCCGCGAGCGGCTACCGCGCGAGCCTCGCGCCGAGCGCGGAGTTCGCCGAGGCGGGGGCGCGATGAGCGGCCTCTCGAGGCGTGAGGCGCTGCGCGTCGCGGCCGTGGGTGTCGCTCTGCTGACGACGCGCGGGCTCGCGGCGCAGTCGGCCTCGACACAGGACAGTACGGGGACGCCCAACGGCCCGACCGACGGATCGTCCGGCTCGAACCTCTTCGCGATGAATCAGGAGGCCGCGCGGACGGTTCGCCGGCCGCCGAAGCCGGGGGTGAAAGCCCACATCAGCGACGACGAGCGCAACGCGACGGAGAAGAAGCTCCGTTGCCAGTGCGGCTGCACCCTCGACATCTATACCTGCCGGACGACGGATTTCGCGTGCGAAGTCTCGCCGGCGATGCACCGCGACGTCATGGCGCTGGTCGACGGCGGCTACGACGCGCAGGAGATCATCGACGCCTTCACCCAGACCTACGGCGAGAAGGTGCTCATGGCACCGACGAAGCGGGGGTTCAACCTCGTCGGCTGGACGATGCCCTTCGGCGCGCTGCTCGTCGGCGCGGGAGTCGTGACGGTGCTGCTCCGCCGCTGGCACCGCCGCGCGGTGACCGTCCGCGCGCGCGAGAGCGCTCCGGCGCCCGTCACCGGCGTCGACGCGACCGACGAGGAGCTCCGTCGCATCGAAGCGGCGGTCCGCGGCGGCGACGAGTGATCGCGCTGATCATCGGTACGGTGCTCGCGGTCGGCGCGATGGCTTTCGTCCTCGCGCCGCTCTTTCGTGAGGACGACACGCGTACGGGCTTTCCGGCCGCCCGCGACGTGGCGCTCGACATTCGCTCGCGAAGGCAGGCCGCGGTCGAAGCGCTGCGCGAGATCGAATTCGATCGCGCCACGGGCAAGCTCGCCGACTCGGACTACGCGACGCTGAAGGCGCGCTACACGAAGCAGGCGATCGCGTCGATGCGCGCCGAGTCGAAGGGCGGGCCGATCGACGAGTCCGACGTCGAGGCGGCGATCCGGCGGGCGAAGGAAGCGCGGGAGAATGCGCTCGCGTGCCCGCAGCATGGCCCGCGTCCCGAGCCGGACGCGGTATACTGCTCCGAGTGCGGCCGCTTCCTCGGCGGCGCGTGCATGCATTGCGGCGCGACGACGAGCGCGCCGGGCGCGCGCTTCTGCGAGAGCTGCGGCCACAGGTTGCTCGCCGCCTGAAACATCCGGCGCCAGGAGCCCGGCGGAAGGAGCTGCGGTAACCGCAGCCCCTAACGGCTGACTCCTGGCCCCTGACCGTCGTCTAACGGCGGCCGGTCACTGCCGGCACGTCCCGCGCGGATCCGGCTTCGGCTGGTCGACGACGATGCGGTGATCGAGGTTCGCGACGTGGAGCGCCACGTCCTCGACCAGGTTCGCGACGCGCGCCATGTGGTCGTAGTCGATGTACTGTGGCTCGTCGGTCACCTGGTGGTAGTCCGAGTGGCCGCCGGTGGTGAAGAAGGTGATCGGGATGCCGTAGCGGGCGTACTCGTAATGGTCGCTGCGGCAGTAGATGTTCATCGGATGGCCGTTCGCGTCCATCGAGTAGTCGAAGGCGAAGCCGTGCTTGTCCTTGGTGTTCACCTGCTCGATGAGGTCCCCGAGCTCCGTCGAGAGCCGCCGTGAGCCGACGAGCTGGAGATAGTTCGGACCGCCGCGCATCACCTGCCCGTCCTTCGTGATGCCGACGACGTCGGTCGCCGCGCCGCGGCCGACCATGTCCATGTTGAGCTGCGCGACGATCGAATCGCGTGGCACCGTCGGATGATCGGTGAAGTACGCGGAGCCGAGGAGGCCCTTCTCCTCGCCGACGTGCCAGACGAAGATCACGGAGCGCTTCGGCCGCGCCGCGCCCTTCAGCGACGCGAGCTTCTCGGCGATCTCGAGGACGCTCACCGAGCCCGATCCGTCGTCGTCGGCGCCGTTCGAGATCGAGTCGACGCGCATCGCGTGCGCCGGGTTCGCCGCCTTGTACGACTGCCAGGCGGTGTCGAACCGCGCCAGCTGCTCCGGCGTTCCGCGCTCGCCGGCGTTCTCGGCGCCGCCCGGACGGACGATGTGGTTGAAGATGCGGAGCGAGTCCGTGTCGACCGGGTGGTTGTTCATCCCGATGTGATCGTTGTGCGCGCCGATGGCGACGTACTCACCGGCGAGCTTCGGATCGCTCCCGCGCAGGACCGCGACGACGTTGCGCGCGGGAAAGGGAACCGGATCGATCTTGAACTTCAGATCCACCGCGACGGTGTTCCCCGTCGCACCGGCCTTCAGGCTCGCGAGCGGTGCCGTGAACAGCTTCGGCGCCGCGCTCTGGGCGATGAGCACCGTCGGCAGGCTGGCGCCGCGGGGCGCGAACGACGGGTCGTCGACGAAGCTGCTCGCGCGCCGCGCGAAGCCGAGCATCTGATCCGGGACGAGCGCCGCGACCGCGGCGGCACCGGGAGCGAAGCGACCGATGTTGCGCACCAGGCGCGGCGAGGCGCCCGTCGCGACGCCGAAGATCACGATCTTCCCGGCGGTGGAATCCGGCGAGATCATCGACACGGAATCGCCGATCATCCCTCCGAACACGACGGGCGCGCCAGCGATCGAGAGCGCGGTGTTGCCGGACGCCGACCACTCGCTGCCGAAGGCGAGCGGCGTTCCGTTGACGGAGAGCGCGGAGGCGGGATCGATCTGCCGCGTCTTGAGCGGGATCGTCTGGAAGTAGGTGCCGTTGTCGCCGGCGGGGAGGAGCCCGAGGCGCTTCACCTCTGCCGCGATGTAGTCGGTGCCCTTGACGTTGCCGATGGTGCCGGCCTCGCGGCCCATCATGGAGTCGTCGGCGAAGATGTAGAGCCGCGTCATGAGGTCCGCCGCGGTGATGTTCGCGGTGGTCGGACGCGGCGCGTGCTTGTAGGGGAGCGTCATGCCGCCGCTCGGGGCGTGCGAGGCGGGATGCGCGCTCTGGGCCGCGAGCAGCGCGGGCACGGCGAGCGTGGACGCGAATGCGAGTAGGCGCTTCATGCGGAGGAACGGGGAGGATGATGGCGGGGCGTCGCCGCGCGCGAAATGGCGCGGCGAGCGCGGGGTGTTGCGGGTCGGGAATGATACGCGGCGAATCGGTGAGGTGTTGAACCCTGACAGCAGCCTGTCAGACCAGCCTCGGCAAGCGATCGAAGCGCGCGGCGAGCACCGATTTTGCACCCTGCAGCCGCGGTGATGACGTTCACACTCGAACATCGACTGATGGAGATCTCCATGCGCAAGCAGACCATGATCGCCCTCGCGGTAGCCGGCGGGATCCTCATTCCCTCCCTCGTGATGGCCCAGCAGCAGGATACGACCAAGGCCAAGCCGGTGACGCCGGCGACCGTCGCGACGGCGACGGGGAAGGCGGCGAAGAAGGCCGGGAAGCAGACCGAGAAGCAGGCGAAGCGCACGGCCAAGGGCGTGAAGAAGGTGTACAGCCGCAAGGCGCGTCAGGAAGGCAAGACGAAGAACGCGCAGCGCGACAGCCTTAAGGCGAAGCCCTGAGCGGCGCGCCGCGCGCACGTCGCTCGCACGTCGCGAAGCGAACGGCGAAGGCCCCGACGATCGTGTCGGGGCCTTCTTCGTGCCTAACGGTGGGCCGCCGGCGGACCCGATGAGCGGTCTGCCGCGCCATGGGCGACGGGTACGCAATCTGCTTCATGGGCGGCGACGCCCCGCTCGACGTGATGCTTCATGGCCGCCAACGTATCGCGCCCATCGCTCATGGTGATTCCCCGACGCCGCACCGACTCGATCACCCTCCTCGCGTTCGTCGCGGCGGGACTCGCAGCATGCTCGGGGGGATCGGATCCGCAGAAGGAGCTCGACTCGCTCCGCTCATGGCGTGAGAGCGCACACCTCGCCGCCGACGCGGTGCATCTCGGCTGGGTGCCGCGCCGCTACGGGAAAGAGGTGCACGAACGCGGGACCGCCGCGTTGAACGAGAGTCGACAGTCACCGCCCAAGGGGGCAACCGCGGCGGACAGCGCATCGCTGCGCAGCACCGAACGCGCGCTCGAGGCGTCGCTCGACTCGCTCGCATC
>JABFXM010000547.1 GCA_013361745.1 Gemmatimonadaceae bacterium
AGCGCGGCCAGCAGCAGCAGCACGGCGGCGATCCGCCGCACCGTCCGCAACCGCCGCTCCGACACCGCGGCGCGGCCGTCCACCGCGCGCGCGAACCGCTCCATGCTGGCGAAGCGGTGCGACGGCGCCTTCATCAGTGCGCGCGCGATCGCGTTCGACAGATGCGGCGGGACCTCCGGGCGCAGCGCCGCCACCCGCGGCGGCAGCTCGTTCACGTGCATGTGGATGATGCCGTGCGGCGTCTCGTCGTCGAAGGGCACGTCGCCGGTGAGCATCTCGAAGCCGACGATGCCTAACGCGTACTGGTCGGCGCGCCCGTCCACCGTCCGGCTCAGCGCCTGCTCCGGCGCGAGGTAGTGCGGCGTGCCGAGCACCGTTCCCGTGTCGGTGAGCCGCGCGATCGTCGTCGCCCCCGTGCTCGCCACCGCCATCTTCGAGATCCCGAAGTCGGTGAGCAGCAGCCGCCCCTCGGCGTCGAGCATCATGTTCGCCGGCTTCACGTCGCGATGCACGACGCCGCGCGAGTGTGCGTAGCCGAGCGTCGCCGCTGCGTCGCGGAGGATGCGCACCACCGCGCCGATCGGAAGCGGACGTCCTTCGGCACGACGCTGCGCGAGCAACGCCTCGAGTGAGCGCCCCGCGACGTACTCCATCACGAAGTAGTGCAGCCCCTGCTCGCTCCCCACTTCATGGATGGGGATGATCCCCGGATGCCTCAGCTTCGCCGCGATCTCCGCTTCGCGCCGGAAGCGCGCGACCCCGTTCGCGTCCGCGGGAAGATCGGGTCGCAGCACCTTGATCGCCACCGGCCGGTCGCGTTGCACGTCATCGGCGAGGAAGACCACCCCCATCCCGCCGACGCCGAGCACCGAGCGCACGCCGTAGCGTCCGTCGAGCGCCTGTACGAGTCTGCTCTGGAGCGTGGCGACCCACGCTTCGTCGCCCTCCGCGCCGTTTTCCGCCTCGGTGGCGAGCGGCCGCCCGCAGATGAAGCAGAAGCGCGCCGCCTCGGGGAGCGCGACCCGGCAGATGTCGCACTCCTTCGTCATCGCCCCGTTCACCGATGGAGAGTACGAGGCGCCGCGTCGGAACCAGTTGGAGAGTGGCACGTCTCTAGGACGCCCCGGGCTCGGTGCGGGAAACGACGGATCCATCCCCGTCGATCGAAGCTGCCTCTTTCGGGAACCGCGCGGCGGTTGACACTTTGGGGGCGCCCTTCACGTACGGAAGGCACTATTCCCCCCGCCCCCATGCAGCTCTTCGAAGCCGTCCGCCTCGCTCTTCAGCAGATCCGCGTCCAGAAGCTGAAGAGCTTCTTCACGCTCGTCGGCGTGATGATCAGCGTGATGTTCCTCATCGCGGTCGTCTCCATCGTCCAGGGGATGAGCCGCTACGTCGAGGAGGACTTCGCCGGGAAGTTCCTCGGCGTGAACGTCTTCAACCTCCGTCGCTTCCCCGACATCAACACCGACGAGACCGAGGAGACCTGGAAGGAGTGGATGCGTCGGCCGAACATCACCATCGACGACGCGCTCGCCGTTCGGGAGGCGCTCCCGTCGGGGACACGCTGGGCGATGCACGACATCCGCTGGGCC
Source organism: Gemmatimonadaceae bacterium (assembly GCA_013361745.1). Lineage (GTDB taxonomy): Bacteria > Gemmatimonadota > Gemmatimonadetes > Gemmatimonadales > Gemmatimonadaceae > JABFXC01. The sequence continues at coordinate 1,596 of JABFXM010000547.1, forward strand.
GACGCGAGCTCGAAGTACATGCAGGGCGGCCCGCAGGTGCTCGCCCAGGCGGTGACGTCCGACTTCTTCGCGATCAAGGACCTCGTCATCGCCCAGGGACGCGTCTTCAACGAACAGGACGACGCCGTCGGCGCGCCGGTCGTCGTCATCGGCACCGAGATCGCCGAGCGTTACTTCCCCAATCTCGACCCCATCGGGCGCGAGCTGCGCGTCGACAAGTTTCCCTTCACCGTCATCGGCGTTCTCGAGAAGCAGGGGACGGTGTTCGGCGTCTCCCTCGACCGGCAGGTCATCGCCCCCTTCGGCTCGTACATGGTGCGCATCGCCGGCGGGCGACGTGATCTCTACGGCGTCGTCGTGCAGGCTCCCGATCCGTCGAAGTTCAAGCCGCTCCAGGAGATCGTCCGCGAGGTGATGCGGAAGCGCCATCACCTGCGGCCGGGGCAGAAGGACAACTTCTCCTTCGAGAGCTCGGAGTCCGCGCTCGCGGGGTGGCTGAAGATCAAGCAGTACCTCGTGCTCGCCGGCATCGCCCTTCCCGCGATCGGGCTGATCGTCGGCTCGATCGTCATCATGAACATCATGCTCGTCGCCGTCGCGGAGCGCACGCGCGAGATCGGGATCCGGAAGTCGCTCGGTGCCCGGCGGCGGGACATCCTGTCGCAGTTCCTCGCCGAGTCGGCGACGCTGAGCGTGATCGGCGCGATCTTCGGCATCGGGCTCGGCATCGGGCTGTCGCAGCTCATCGCCGCGATCTCGCCCCTTCCCGCCGCGGTCGCCCCCTGGTCCATCGTGCTGGGCGTCGCCATCGGCGCCGGCGTCGGTATCGTCGCCGGCGCCTATCCGGCCAGCCGCGCCGCGCGGCTCGACCCCATCATCGCCATGCGCGCGGAGTAGCCGATGTCGATTCGCGTTCATTCCGTCTTCGAAGGCGTACGCATCGCCCTCGACGCGATCCGCTCGAACAAGGTGCGCGCCGGGCTCACCATCCTCGGCATCTCCGTCGGCGTCTTCGTCGTGACGGTGATGTCGGCCGCGGTGCACGGGATCAACTCCGGCGTCGCGAAGAGCATCGCCGCCGCCGGGCCGACGACCTTCTTCCTCACGCGCTGGCCGCCGGAGATCAACAACTGCAACGGGAGCGCCGACAGCTGCCCCTGGCGGCACAACACGCCGCTCACCCTCGAGCAGGGCAAGGAGCTCGAGAAGCTGCCGACCATCAAGCTCGTCGTCTCGCACATCGGCTCGCAGACGTCCGCGAAGTACGGCGATCGCGAGCTCCCCGGCGTGAGCCTCGACGCATACACGCGCGGATGGGCCGACATCAGCGGCGCCGACATCATCGAGGGCCGCGACTTCACCGCCGAGGAGGACGAGAACGCGGCGCGCGTGGTGCTGGTGAACGAGAAGGTCGCCGACCGGCTCTTCGCCGGCGGCACCGCGGTCGGCAAGACGATCCGGCTGAAGGGCGACCCCTTTCTCGTGATCGGCGTCTACAAGCCGCTCGCCAACGCCTTCGACAGCGGCGACCGCGGCAAGATCGTCATGCCCTACGTCACCGCGGTCCGCCGCATGAACGTGTGGTACGACTGGATGGACCTCACCGTGAAGCCGCGCGAGGGAGTCGCGCGCGACGCGGCGATGGACGAGGTGATCGCGACGCTCCGCACGCTGCGGCACCTGCGTCCGGCGCAGCAGAACAACTTCTTCACCTCGACGCCGGAGAAGTTGATGCAGCTCTACGACAAGATCGTCGGGATGTTCTTCCTCGTGATGATCACGCTCTCGGCGATCGGGCTGCTCGTCGGCGGCGTCGGCGTCATCGCGATCATGATGATCTCCGTCACCGAGCGCACGCGCGAGATCGGCGTCCGCATGGCGCTCGGCGCGACGCGGGGAACGATCCTCTGGCAGTTCCTGGTCGAGGCCGCGACGCTGACGTCGATCGGCGCGCTGTCCGGTCTCGCGTTGGGCGCCGCGGTCACCTGGCTGCTGCGGCACGCGACGCCGATCGACGCGGTCACTCCCCCGCTCGCGATGGTGTTCGCCGTCGGCGGGAGCGCGCTCGCGGGGATCATCTTCGGGCTCGTCCCCGCGGCGCGCGCGGCGCGGCTCGACCCGGTCGCCGCGCTGCGCTACGAGTGAGTGGCTACCAGATCCGCACGCGCGCCGAGTCCGGGCGCCACATCGGCTGCCCCGGCTTCACCCCGAACGCCTCGTAGAACTCTGGGATGTTCGAGAGCGGGCCGAGCACGCGCCACTTCGCCGGCGAGTGCACGTCGCTGAGGAGGCTCGTCCGCAGCGCCGCCTCGCGCTGCTGCGTCATCCAGCCTAACGCGTAGCCGAGGAAGTAGCGCTGGATCGGCGTCAGCCCGCCGATCCGCTTCCCTTCCCGGTACTGCTGCGTCTTCCTGAACGCGTCGAGGCCGAGCAGCAGCCCGCCGTAGTCGGCGATGTTCTCGCCGAGTCCCGCCTTGCCGTTGACGTGCAGTCCGGGCAGCGGCTCGTACGCGTCGAACTGTTTCGCCATCACCGCGGCGCGCGCCTCGAACTTCTTCGCGTCCTCCGCCGTCCACCAGTCGGTGAGGTTTCCCTTCGCGTCGAACTGCCGTCCCTCGTCGTCGAAGCCGTGGGTGATCTCGTGGCCGATCGTGCTCGCCGCCGCGTACCCGTACGCGACCGCGTCGTCGACGAGACTGTCAGGCACTCCCGGCACCGAGAAGATCGCCGCCGGCAGCACGATCTCGTTGTTCGACGGGTTGTAGTACGCGTTGTACGTCTGCGGCGTCATGTCCCACTCGCTGCGATCCACCGGCTTGCCGAGCTTCGACAGCGCGTCGTCGAAGCGCCAGCGCGCGGCGTTCATCATGTTCCGCGCGTACGACTCCCGCCCGATGACGAGCGCCGAGTAGTCCTTCCATTTGTCCGGATAGCCGACCTTCGGCGTGATCGCGGCGAGCTTCTGCTGCGCCTTCGCCTTGGTCGAGTCGCTCATCCAGTCGAGCTGGTTGATCCGGTTGCGGTACGAGTCGCGGATCGCCGCGACGAGGTTCTCGTAGCGCTGCTTCGACTTCGCCGGGAAGTACTCCTTCACGAAGATCTTCCCGAGCAGCATCCCCATCGCCTGCCCCTCGGTGTCGAGCACGCGCTTCCACCGCGCCCGAGGCTCCTTCCGCCCCGACAGCACCTGCCCGAAGAAGTGGAAGTACTCGTCGTCGAAGGCGTGGCTGAGGTACGGCGAATACGCGTCGACGAGCTGCACGCGCAGGTAGTCCCGCAGCACAGGCACCGGCGTCGCCTTCAGCAGGCTGTCGAGCGTCGCGTAGAAGTGCGGCTGCCCGACGATGACGTACGCCGGGTGGATGTTCCACTGCGCCATGCGATCCGCCCACGCGATCGAGGGCGTCAGCTTCGCGGTCACCTCGGCGGGCGTCATCCGGTTGTAGTTCGCGTTCGGGTCGCGCAGATCCTCGAGCTTCCGCGACGCCTGCGCCAGCGCGGTCTCGAACGCCATGACTCGCGGCGCGACCGCCCGCGCGCTCGCCGAGTCGCGACCGATGAGCTGGAGGACGCGCGCGACGTGCGCGACATACTCGCTCCGCACGCGCGCGACACCCGTGTCCGGGTTGAAGTAGAAGTCGCGCTCCGGCAGTCCGAGCCCGCCCTGCCAGAGGTGCACCGACATCGAGTCGCTGTTCTTCTCGTCCTGCACGACGAAGAAGCTGAAGAAGGCGCCGACCTGCAGCGGCTCCCACGCGAAGGCGACGTCGAGCGCGTCGTTCGCGTTGCGGATCGCGTCCACCTTCGCGAGCTCGCCGTCGAGCGGATGCGCGCCGAGCTGCTGCGCCTTCGCCGTGTCCATCGCCGTCGCCCAGAAGTCGCCGATCTTCTGCTGATCGGTGCCCGCCGTCGCGCTGCTCGCCGCTGCGTCCTCGTTGATCTTCCGGAGATTGGTGTAGAGCTCCTCGCGCACGACGTTGCCGATCCCCCAGTTGGACTCGGACGCCGGGATCGGGTTGCGCTTCAGCCACCCGCCGTTCGCGTACTCGAAGAAGTCGACGCCGGGATCGACGGTGGTGTCCATGTTCGCGTGGAGGAAGTCCGCGCGTGCGGGGACCACGGGGGGCGCGGTCGCCGCTGTCGCGTTCGGCCGGGCATGGGTGCAGCCGGCGAGGAGCGCGGCCGCGACGAGCGAGGCGCGCAGGGAGCGCGAGGATCTCGAAAGCATCATGTGCATGGGTGGGCGCCGAGGACGACGAGCGGAGCGCCTGCACTCTGTGCCGGAGGCAGCTCCGTGTCCAGACTGTTCACGACTTCCCCTCGTGTACACATGGGAGCGCCGAAGGAGCCGCCGCACCGGTCTCGCCGGCGTGGCCGAACCGTTCGCCCCTTCGTGGAGCGTGTGTTGCAATCGTCGCGATCGTCATCCAGGGACTGGTCAGATGAGCGCACCCACTACCGATAGCGAGAGCGGGGCCGGCGGGTCCCGCCGCCTCGCGGATCAGACGGCGATCGTGACCGGCGCGAATTCCGGGATCGGCGAGGCGATCGCGCGCGCGTTCGCGGGCGACGGCGCGGCGGTCGTCGTCAACTACCACGCCGACTCCGCCGAAGCGGATCGCGTCGTCCACGACATCGTCACGGCCGGCGGCCGCGCCGCCGCCGTGCGGGGCGACGTGAGCAGGGAGCAGGAGGTCGAGGCTCTGTTCGCGACCGCGGTGCGACAGTTCGGCACGGTCGACATCCTCGTGAGCAACGCCGGCCTCCAGCAGGATGCGGCGCTGACGGACATGACGCTCGCGCAATGGCAGAAGGTGATCGACGTGAATCTGACCGGCGGTTTCCTCTGCGCGCGCACGGCGCCCAGCAGTCGCGCCAGC
>JABFXM010000270.1 GCA_013361745.1 Gemmatimonadaceae bacterium
CGATCATCACGCCGATCGCTCCCCTCGGGATCGATCTCGGCTACGGGCTGGATCGCGTGAACAATCTCGGGCAGCCCGCCCCCAGGTGGCAGGTCCATTTCAAGCTCGGCCAGATCTTCTAAACACTTCGAGGAGTACTCATGCAGACGTTCGTTCGCGCCGGCCTCGCCGCGCTCGCTCTCGGCATCGCGCCCGTCGCGCTTCACGCGCAGGCTGCCGGCCTGAAGATCGGCTACATCGATTCGCGCGTCATCCTGCAGCAGGCGCCCGGTCGCGCCGAGGCGGAGACCGCGTTCCAGAAGGAGATGCAGACGTACCAGACGCAGGTGCAGCGTATGGGTGATTCGCTCAACACACTCATCGCCAGCTACGACAAGCAGGAGCTCACGCTCAGCCCGAGCGCGAAGGCGACGAAGCAGCAGCAGATCCGCGATCGCCAGGCGGCGTACCAGGAGCGCGTGCAGGGCCTCCAGGAGCAGGCGCAGCAGCGCCAGAGTGAGCTCATGGGCCCGATCATGGAGCGCATCAACCAGGTCATCAACGAGCTGCGTGCGCAGGAAGGGTATTCGTTCATCCTCGACGTGGGCGCGACCGGTGGCGTCGTGGTCGCGGCGGATACGACGCTGAACCTGACCGACAAGGTCATCGCCCGGCTGAAGGCGGTCGCCGTCCGTCCGACCGGCGCGGGCCCCAGCACCACGCCGGCGCCGACCGGCGCGCCGGTGACGCAGCCCGCGGGCATCACGAAGCCAAAGCCGCCGGCGCAGTGACCTCGGCGGGAACTCACGCGACGCAGGACGGCGGTGGGGGTGCGCGCACCCTCACCGCCGCTGCCGTTGCGAGCGCGGTCTGGGGCCGTGTCATCGGCGACGCCGATGCCGTCGTGGCCGCGGTCGCGCCGCTCGACCGCGCCGGTCCCCGAGATCTGAGCTTTCTCGCCTCGGCACGCTACGCGTCACTACTCGCGAACGCGCGCGCGGGGGTCGTGCTCGTGGCTCCCGATCTCGCCGAGACCGAAGGGGCCCAGGTGAAGGCACGCGTCGTCGTCGAGAAGCCGCACGAGGCGTTGCTGACGCTGATCCCACGGCTGTACCAGCCGCCGACGCGCGCGCCGGGCATCGATCCGACGGCACGGCTCGGGCGCGGCGTGACGCTCGGCGACGGCGTCACGGTGGGCGCGCATGCGGTGATCGAGGACGCGGCCGCGATCGGTGACGGCTCCTGGATCGAGTCGCACGTGGTCGTCGGTTCAGGCGTGACGATCGGCCGCGACTGCCGGCTGCACCCACACGTCGCGCTCTATCCTGGCGCGCGGCTGGGCGACCGCGTCCAGATCCACAGCGGCGCCCGCATCGCGTCGGACGGCTTCGGCTACGTGTTTCGCGAGGGCGCGCACCAGAAGATTCCCCACGTGGGCCGCACCATCATCGAGAGCGACGTCGAGATCGGCGCGAACACCACGATCGATCGCGGAAGCATCGACGATACGGTGATCGGCGCGGGAACGAAGATCGACAACCTGGTGCACATCGGTCACAACGTTCGGATCGGTAAGCTCTGCCTGATCATGGCGCAGGTCGGGATCGCGGGCTCGACGCACGTCGGCGATGGCGTGATCCTCGCCGGCCAGGTGGGGCTGAGCGGCCACATCGAGATCGGCAAGGGCGCGCGATTGGCCGCGCAGGCGGGCGTCTTCGGCGACGTTCCCGCGGGGGAGACGTGGTCGGGCTACCCCGCGCGCCCGCATCGTGAGTCGCTGCGCTCGCACGCCGCGCTGTTCAAGCTCGCGGGGATGATCCGCGGGCTCGAGAAGCTGCTCGCGCGGAGCGAGGGATGAGCCGGCGCACGATCGCGTCGTCGCGCGATGTCGCCGGCGTCGGGCTGCACATGGGGGTCGAATGCCGGCTCGGATTCGAGCCCGCCGCGGCGGGCAGCGGGGTCCGGTTCCGGCGCACCGACCGCGGCGGCGCCGAGATTCCGGCGCGGGTCGATCGGGCGGTGCTCGCGGAGCGACGTACCCAGCTCGGCGAGGGGGCGGACGCGATCCACACCGTGGAGCACGTGCTCGCGGCGGTGGCGGCGCTCGAGATCGACGATCTCGTCATCACGATGGACGGTCCCGAGCCGCCGATCCTGGACGGCAGCGCGGGCCCCTTCTTCGAAGCGTTAGGCAGGGCGGGGATTCGCGAGCAGCCGGGGGACCGCGATACCTTCAGCGTGGGCGCGGAGGTGCGGATGACCGATGGCGAATCGGAGTACGTCGCGGAGCCCGGGACGGGTCTCGACCTCGACGTCGAGATCGTATTTCCGCACCCGGCCATCGGGCGTCAGCGCGGCGAGTACCGGATCACACGGGACAGCTTCGCGCGCGAGCTCGCCGGCGCGCGGACCTTCGGCTTCGTGCACGAGGTGGACGCGCTGCGGGCGAAGGGATTGATCCGGGGCGCCTCGACCCGGAACGCGGTCGTGCTCGACGAGACCGGCGTCGTCGACACGGAGTTGCGCTGGCCGGATGAATTCGTACGTCACAAGGCGATGGATTGCGTGGGCGACCTCGCGCTGATCGGGGGGCGGCTGAACGCGCGTGTGCGCGCCGTCCGCCCGAGCCATCGTGGAACCATCCTCTTCGTGCGCGAGCTCGCGCGCGTCGCTACCCGGAGCTGATCGTGCTAGGGATCGAAGAGATCATGAAGGCGCTGCCGCACCGCTATCCGTTCCTGCTCGTGGATCGCATCCTCGAGATGGAGGCGAAGAAGCGGGTCGTCGGCCTGAAGAACGTGACGATCAACGAGCCGTTCTTCGAGGGGCATTTCCCCGGGCATCCGATCATGCCGGGCGTGCTCATCGTCGAGGCGATGGCGCAGGTGGGCGGCATCCTGCTGATGGGAGAGTTCGAGGATCCCGAGAGCAAGGTCGTCTATTTCATGTCGCTCGACAACGTGAAGTTCCGCCGCCCGGTGAAGCCGGGCGACCAGCTCCGCTTCGAGCTCGAGATGACGCAGATCCGCGGCCCGGTGTGCAAGATGCGCGGGATCGCGAAGGTCGACGGCGAGGTCGTCTGCGAAGCCGACATGGCGGCGATGGTGCGCGACAAATGAGCGCGATCCACTCGACGGCGGTGATCGCACCGGACGCGAAGATCGGCAGCGACGTGACGATCGGCCCGTTCGCGGTGATCGGCGAGCACTGCACGATCGGCGACGGCTCGGTCATCTCGTCGCACGCGGTGCTCGAGCGTTTCGTCACCCTCGGCACGAAGGTGAAGATCGGCGTCGGCAGCGTCCTCGGCGGGGATCCGCAGGACCTGAAGTTCAAGGGGGAGCCGACCGTCGTCGAGGTGGGCGACAACACGGTCATCCGTGAGTACGCGACGATCAACCGCGGCACCGCGCCGTCGTTCAAGACGACGGTCGGGAAGAACTGCCTCATCATGTCGTACGTGCACCTCGCGCACGACTGTCACGTCGGGGACGGCGTGATCCTCTCGAACGGAGTGCAGCTCGCCGGGCACGTCACGATCGAGGACAAGGTGACGATGTCGGGGTTGAGCGCCGTGCACCAGTTCGCGCGCATCGGACGCTATGCCTTCGTCGGCGGGATGTCGCGCGTGTCGAAGGACGTGCCGCCATACATCAAGGCGGTGGGTAATCCGATCAAGCTCTATGGCCTGAACAGCGTCGGGCTGCAGCGCAACGGATTTCCGGAGGACGTGATGCGCGAGCTGAAGCGGGCGTACCGGCTCTTCTTCCGCTCGGAGCTCAACGTCTCGCAGGCGCTCGAGCGTGCGCGCGCCGAACTGCAGCCGGGCCCCGAGGTCGAGGCCCTGATCCGATTCGTGGACGAGAGCCAGCGCGGGGTCGTGATCTGATGGCCGACGGGAAGACGCGCGTCGGCGTGATCGGCGCCGGGGGACTCGGGCAGCACCATGTCCGCATCATGAGCGAGCTGCCCGACGCGACGCTGGTCGGCTTCCACGAGTCGCGGCCCGAGCGCGCGGCGGAGATCGCGTCCACGCTGAAAGCGAAGCCCTTCGCTTCGCTCGACGAGCTGCTGGACTCGGTGGATGCGGTGACGATCGTCGTCCCCACCCCGGCGCACTACGAGGTCGCGAAGGAGGCCCTCGCGCGCGGCGTTCACGTGCTCGTGGAGAAGCCGTTCACGGCGACCATCGAGCAGGCCGACGAGCTGCTCGAGCTGGCGAAGGAGAAGGGAGCGCTCGTCCAGATCGGACACGTGGAGCGCTTCAATCGCGCGATCCGCGCCGCGCTCCCCTACGTCGATCAGCCGAAGTTCATCGAGAGCGATCGGCTCGCGCCCTTCAACCCGCGCGGCTCCGACGTGGCGGTCGTCCTCGACCTCATGATCCACGACATCGACCTGATCCTCACGCTCGTCGGCGAGCAGGTGATGTCCGTGTCGGCGGTCGGCGTCGGCGTGCTCACGCCGTCGGTCGACATCGCTAACGCGCGGCTCGGGTTCATCACGGGCGCGGTCGCGAACATCACCGCGAGCCGCGTCTCGCGCGAACGGATGCGCAAGGTGCGCATCTTCCAGCAGAGCGGGTATCTGTCGCTCGACCTCGGCGCGGGCAACGGTGAGTTCTTCCGCCTGCGCAAGGACGTCGATCTCGCCGAGCTGGCGCGCGCGCCGCTCGCGCTCGAATCCTTCGTCGAGCGCGTGCCGCTCGAGGCCCCGGAGGGTGAGCCGCTGCGGCTCGAGTTCGAGAGCTTCCTCGCCGCGGTGCAGGGGCGGGCGCCGGTGTCGGTCGCCGGCGAGGAAGGCCGCGCGGCGCTCGCCGTCGCGCTGCAGATCGTGCGCGAGATCGAGCGTTCGCTTCCCGCTCTCTCCGGCACCGCGACGCCGCGCGCTCGTTGAGCGGTGCGCGAGATCATGATCATCGCCGGCGAAGCGTCCGGCGACCTGCACGGCGGCGCGCTCGCGGAGCGGCTTCGGGCGATCGCCCCCGACCGGCCGCTGGTCGGCATCGGCGGACAACGGATGGATGCGGCGGGTGTCGAGCTGTTCGAGCGCGTGGACAACCTCGCCGTAATGGGGTTCGTCGAGGTGCTGGCGCACGTGCCGAAGCATTGGGCCCTGCTTCGCACGCTCCGCGAGCGGATGCGGTCGGGCCGCGTTGGCCTCCTCGTGCTCATCGACTACCCGGGATTCAACCTCAAGCTCGCGAGCGCGGCGCACGACGCCGGGGTGCCCGTGCTGTACTTCATCACGCCACAGGTGTGGGCGTGGGGTGCCGGGCGGCTCTCGAAGATGGCGGAGGTGGTCACTCGCGCGGCGCCGATCCTTCGCTTCGAGGAGAAGCTCCTGCGCGACCACGGCATCGACGCGCACTTCGTCGGGCACCCGTTGCTCGATCGCGCGCAGCAGCTGCCCTCGCGGGAGGAGGCGCGCACGAGCCTCGGGCTGGCCCTCGACCGGCCCGTGCTGGCGCTCTTCCCCGGCAGCCGTGAACAGGAGATCACGCGACACCTCGACGATTTCGTCGCCACCGGCCGCGAGATGCAGCGTCGTGTCCCCGGGCTGCAGGTCGTCGTCAGCGTCGCGGCGACGATCGACATCGACGCGGCGCGGTGTCCCTTCCCGATGGGGCGCGGTGCGTCGTTTCCGGTGCTGCGCGCCGCGGACGCCGCGATGTGCAAGAGCGGCACGACCACGCTTGAGGCGGCGGTGGCCGGCTGCCCGCTCGTCGTCGCCTATCGCACCAGCAGCTGGACGTACTGGATCGCGCGGCGCGTCGTGAAGATCCCGCACATCGGACTGGTGAACGTCGTCGCGGGGCGCGAGGTCGCGCGCGAGTTCGTGCAGGACGCGCTCGATCCGCACGTGGTGAGCGACGAGCTGCAGCAGCTGCTCTCGCGCACGAGCCCGCGCCGCGCCGAGGTGGTCAACGGACTCGCCGAGGTTCGCGCGAAGCTCGGCACGCCCGGCGCGGCGGAGCGCGTCGCGCGCATGGCGCTCGAGATGGTGCAGTGAGCGACGCCGACGTGGAAGCGGGTGCGCCGCCGAGCGCAAAAGCGCGCTGGATCGTGCGCCTAGGCGTGCTGCTGATTCGAGCCCTGGCGCTCACCTGGCGCATACGAGTGGTCAATGACGCGGGGCTGAAGGCCGAGCGCGCGGCGCGCCGGCCGGTGATCTTCTCGCTCTGGCACGGACAGATGCTTCCCCTGTTGTATCAGCATCGCGGCGAGGGGGTAGCGGTGCTGATCAGCGAGCACCGCGACGGCGAGATGATCGCGCGCGCGGCCGCCGGGCTCGGCTTCGAGACGGTGCGTGGCTCGACCTCGCGCGGCGCGGCGCGCGCGCTCATCGGCCTCGTGCGAACGTTGAACGATGGGCGCGACGTCGCCGTGACCCCCGACGGTCCGCGCGGCCCGGCGAAGAGCTTCGCGCCGGGCGCGCTGGTCGCGGCGCAGCGGACCGGCGCCGCGATCGTCCCGGTCATCGCCGCGCCAC
>JABFXM010000461.1 GCA_013361745.1 Gemmatimonadaceae bacterium
TCCAGATCGTCGAGATCGACGACGCCCGCGTTCACGTCGGCGCGCGCCATCCGCACGACGACGCCGCGCTCCTTCTCCAGGGCCTTCCACGGATCGACGTTCGCCCGATGATCGAGCTCCGTGACGACGATCTCGTCCCCTTTCTCCCACCACCTGCCTAACGCCCTGCCGAGGTGGAAGGCGATGGAGGTCATGTTCTGGCCGAAGGAGATCTCGCGCGGCGAGGCGTTGAGCAGGTCGGCGAGCGCTTCGCGCGCCGACTCGATGATCGCGTCGGTCTCGACGCTGGTCGGGTACGCCCAGTGGGTGTTCGCGTTGTGGTGCAGCAGGTAGTCCGACATCGCCTGCACGACCTCGCGCGGGACCTGCGTTCCGCCGGGACCGTCGAAGTAGGCGACGGGATGGCCGAGGTGTCTCCGCTCGAGCGCGGGAAAATGCGATCGCACCTCCGCGAGGCCGACTGACTCGGGATGCTGGCTCGGATGCGACCCCGAGACACGCGCGAGGGTCATCGGATCTCCGCCCCTGCCCACTTCTCGACGAGCCGCACCGCCTCGACGTGGTCCGCTTCCTCACCGAGCTCCCCGTGCGCGAGACGGAAGAGCTCCGCCGTGAGCTGGAGCAGCGGCGAGGCGATCTTCTGCTCGCGCGCGACGTTCGCCGCGATGCCGACGTCCTTGTCGAGCAGCGCGAGGCGGAAGGTCCGCGGGAAGGCGCGGCTCATCACACGCTCGGGGAAGAGATTCATCGAGGTGTTCGACCGTCCGCTCGACGCGTTGATCACGTCGAGCGCGATCTTCGGATCGACTCCCGATTTCGCGAGCGCGGCGAGACCCTCGGCGGTCGCCCAGATGTGCACGGCGAGCAGCGCGTTGTTCACTGCCTTGATCGCGTCACCCGCGCCGACGTCGCCGCAATGGACGATCTTCTTCCCGAACGACTCGAGCACCGGGCGCACCGTCTCGAGATGCTTCGCGCTTCCACCACACATCACCGTCAGCTCCCCCTTCTCGGCGCCGCTGACGCCGCCGCTCACCGGCGCGTCGATGAAGCCGACGCCCGCGTCCGCGAGCCGCGCCGCGATGCGGCGCGAGGTCGCCGGGTCGCCCGAGGTGCAGTCGACGAGGATCGCCCCCTTCTGCAGTCCCGCGATCAGCCCGTTCGCGCCGTCGAGCAGCGATTCCACTTCGCGCGAGGTCGGCAGGCAGGTGATGACGACGTCTCGCATCGCATCAGCATCGGCGGTAGTGCGTTCGTGCGTGGTGCCATGATGAGTCCGCGCATGGGTGGTCCCGTGGTGCGTGGAGGCGAAGGCGACGGCCCGCGACGCGGTCCGATTCCAGACCGCGAGGTCGTACTTGCGGGCGAGGTGGCGAGCCATCGGAGCGCCGATGGCGCCGAGGCCGAGGAAGGCGACGCGGGACATGAGGGCCGGGTTCGAGTGAAGCGGTAAGTTCACCCGCCTCACCGCCGCGGCGCAACGTCGGCGCCGCCGATAGCTTTCGCTCGTGCCCCGCTTCGTCACCGTCGCCCGCATCGCCGGGATGCGCTCCGTTCACTGCACGCGCGCCGTGTACACCGCGCTCGCGTCGCTCGAGGGCGTGGCCACCGTGGACGTCGTCATCGGCCAGGCGACGATCGAGCACGACGGGCGCGCGACCGAGCCGGCGATCCGCGGCGGCGTCGAGCTCGCCGGCTACGAGCTCCTGGAAACGAGCGAGGAGCGGCAGCGAACGCTGCCGCTCCTCTGAGCGCCCGCCTGGCTTACCCCCCTACAAGGTGAACCAGTAGGACGCTTTGATCAGGAAAGTGTTGTCGGGATGCGCCGCGAAGAGACCGCGGTAATCCTCGCGGGCGTGGAAGGGCGAGTAGCGATCGCCCGCCAGATAGTCCTCGCGTCCCTGCTGCCACACGACGAAGATCGACGAGCCCGGACGGTACTCCCAGCGGAGCACCGCGTTGGTGTTGAGCGCGCGGTAGTTGAAGTTGTCGTCCGCCGCGATGTTCGTGACGGCGATCGGCTTGTAGCGCTGCGAGTACGCGGCCGCGCGCGGGTCGCCGAGCTGCCGGTGATTCGAGTACGATCCGACGGTCACGTACGGAGCGACGTAGAGCTGCATGGTGAGCTGCGGCGTCGCCGTGTAGTCCATACGGCCCGTCATCGACAGCGTCCGCTGGTCGAGCCGGGCGAAGGTGTATGCCGCCTTCCCGGTCGCGGTGTCGGTGTAGACGCCCGCCCACTGCGCGTCGATGATGTCATGCTGGAAATGCGGCCCCGCCGAGAAGGTCAGCCGGTCGGAGACGCGGAAGTCGAGGTTCGGGTCGACGAAGAATCCGTGCGTGCGCCCCTCGTCGCCGCGCATGCCGACGAGAAAGAGTCCGGGAACGATGCGCTTCCGGTTGTCGCCCTCGATGCCGAACCAGCCGCTCTGGTTCGGCGAGTTGCGCACCGCCGGTCCGCCACGCGCCGCGCGGTCGTCGTACGTCGCGACGAAGTCGCTGGTGTTCAGTCCGGCGTGCGCCCACCACATCGACGGGAACTGGACGTGCGCATTGACGTTGGCGCCGATGTTCCGGGGCAATCCGGCGACGGTCCACCCCGACCAGCCGTTGAAGTTCAGCCGCGCCATCCGGTACAGCGACGTCGGCTTGTTGAACTGCAACCCGGTCCAGCCGGAGAACGACTTCTGGTCGGCGCGCGGCAGATAGCCGACATCGTTCACCTCGAAGCCGGGGGAGATTTCGCGGAAGCTGAAGAAGAAGCGCGTGATCCCGCCGCCGATCTTGGCGAAGGCGAGCTGCTGCGCCGTTCCGCCGAGCGAGGTGCGCGTCGAGTCGAAGGCGAGGTTGTCGTCGGGGCGGTCGTACTGGTGCCGCGGGCTGAGCTGAACCTTCGAGATCGCGTCCGTGGTGCCGCGCACGTCGCTCGCGGCGAGGAAGCCCGAGAGCTCGAAGTTGTCGTGGAGGAAGCGATGCCGCGCATCGAGGCCGCCGACGTACGCCGAGCGGCCGAGGTACCGCTCGGTGAAGGAATCGAGCGAGCGGTTGGTCGCGGTGGCCATGACGCCGATCGTCGTCTTCCCCTTCCGGAAGTCCTGCGCGACCCGACCGACGAGGTAGTTCGTCCGTGGCTCGGCGACGAGCGAGCCGATGTTGTTGCCGTAGGCGCGGCGCTCCTCGGTCATCGCGTCGAAGACGCCGACCTGCAGTCCGGACTCCGTGCGCCCGGTGAGCTTCGCGGCGCCGAGAATGGGGGTCGAGTTGCTGACGCTCGCGGTCGGGTCGATCGACTGGATGTCGCCGTTGAGCTGCGGCCGGCGACCGATTCGCCGCGAGTAGAACAGCCCGCTGCAGTTGCCATCGTTGCAGGTCAGGTCGAAGCGGAAGAGTCCCGCGCCCTCCATGAAGAACGGGCGCCGCTCCGAGTAGAAGGTCTCGAACGCGGTGAGATTGAGGTTCGACGGGTCGGCTTCGACCTGCCCGAAGTCGGGGTTGATCGTCGCGTCGAGCGTCAGGTTGGAGGTGACGCCGTACTTGATGTCGGCGCCCACGGTGCCGAGCTGCGCGCGGTCGAAGCCCGCGGTCGCGCCGCCGCCGTCGAGCTGGCGCTGCGGCACGCTCTTCATGACGGTGTACGGGGTGACCTCGAGCCGCCGGTGCGCGCTGAGCCCCGCGAAGCCCGAGACCTGCGCGAACTGGGACACGAGCCCGCTCTTCGACTTGCGAAGCGACGGCCAGGCGATCCCCTCGTTGGTGCGGCCGATCTTGCGACCGATCATCATCCCGAAGGTGGGCGAACCGTTAGGTGGAAAGCGGAGCTGGCTGAAGGGGATGCGGAACTCGGCCGTCCAGCCGTCGCTGACGATCGCGGTCTGCACGTCCCAGACGGCGTCCCACGACTCGTCCTCCTCGCCGTCGTTGATGATCGAGATGTCGCGCTTCACTCCCGCCGGGTTGACGTGGAACTCGAAGCCCGTGCGGTGGTCGTTGTACGAGTCGATGAGCAGGATGATCCAGTCCGACGGGCTCTCGCGGTCGCGCCGCGTCAGCCGGCCGACGATCGAGTCAGGATGCGGGTCGTAGGCGTGCACGAAGACGTAGAGGTTCCGATCGTCGAAGGCGATCTTCGCCGATGTCGCGAACTTCGGATCGCCGTCCTCGTTGGGCTCGAACTCGCGGAAGGCGGTGATCTCGGGCGCCTTCGTCCACACCGCGTCGTCGCCACGCCCGTCGAGCACAATCGAGCCGACCGCGCGCACCGCGGTCGCGGTATTCGGCGTGACTTGCGGCGTGCGGCCGGCGGTCTCGGCGACCGGGTGCGCTGCCGAGGCGACGGTGACCTTCGTCTGCGCCGAGAGAGCGGCGGGCAGGAGAAGCGCGCAGAGCGTGATGGTGTGGCGCATGGAGAACCCTGGCTGATGTTGCCGTACGAGTCGCGGACGGTGGTTCCACGTCCGCCGATAGGACAGCGGCTCGTACGAAAGGGTTGCTGCGCCGGTTTCCCGCGAGTGTCAGGAAGTTGCAAGGGATGAACGCGAGAGCGGGCCGGTGCAGATGCACCGGCCCGCGCCTCGTCGGGAGTTCGACGTCCGCTAGTTGACGAAGCGATCGAGCGCGCGCTGGTAGCTCTGCACGATCGCCGGCAGCACCGACGAGATCGGCGTGTACTTCATTCCGATCTCCGAGCGTGCATAGCTGCCGTCGACGCGCACGCCGTTCATGAGGAAGCGCGCTTCGTCGGGGGAGAGGATGGGTCGCTTCCGGAAGGGCGTGGCGACCATTCCCGAGATCGCGGCGACAGTATCGAGCTCGCGCGGCGACCACTGCCGCGCGGGACGACGGCCGGTGAGCTGCGCGACGCGGTCCATGAGCTGGCGCATGGACATCCGCTCACCGCTCAGGATGTAGCGCTCGCCGTTCTTGCCACGCTCGAGCGCGGCGATCATCCCCATCGCGGCGTCGTCCGCGGTCACCCACGACATCGGCGCATCGGTCGCGAAGCGCGGGCCACCGGTCACGGCGCGCGTCATCACCCGCCCGATCCATCCCATGTCCGAAGGCGCGAGGATCAACGACGGCTCGACGACGACGATCTCGATCCCCTTCCCCCGCAGCCGCAGCGCGAGGCGCTCGGCCTCGAGCTTGGAGCGCTCGAACTCGCTCCGCGTCTCCCCGCGATGGCGCGTCCACTCGTAGCCGGTCTCGCCACGCGGCTCGCCGATGGCGAGCGCGCTCGAGACATGGATGAGACGGGGCACCTTCGCGACCACCGCGGCGGCGATCGCGTTCTTCGTTCCACCGACGTTGACGGAGTCGAAGGTGCGGACGTCGCGCGCCCAGAAGTCGAAGAAGCCCGCGACGTGGAAGACCGCGTCGCAGCCGGCCATCTGGCGGGCGAGTGACTCGGAACGACGCACGTCGCCGAGCACCGCTTCAGCGCCGAGGTTCTTCAGGACCTGCACGCCGCCACGACGGCGGACCAGACCGATCACATGATCCCCGCGCCGCTTGAGCGCGGAGACGAGGGCGCGGCCGAGGGGGCTCGCGGCACCGGTGACGAAGACTCGCATTGGACAGAGCTGAGGTGAGAGCGGCCGCAGTGCATCCGGCCTCCCTGAAGACGCGTCACACGGCTTGTTCGCCACGCCGCGCGCGCCTAACTTGACGCGCCCGCGAGTGCGCGTGACGCCACGTACGTGACGCGCGACACGGCGGCGCCGCACGATGGTACTTTCGACCGCGACGCCGCGGACGCTCCGACCGGACGGTCCGATGACGCCACCGCAGCGAAAGGAAGAGCGACCCATCGCCGCGCTCCTCGCGCCGGACATCCTCGCGCTCCTCGACGAGGAGCCGCAGAGCGTCGCCGCCGAGACGGAAGAGATGCACCCCGCGGATCTCGCCGACGTCGCCGAGGCGATCCCGCGCGAGATGGTCCCGATCCTCCTCGCCGCTCTCCCGAAGGAGCGCGCCGCCGACGTCCTCGAGTACCTCGACGAGGAGCTGCGCGCCGAGGTCCTCGAGGAGATGACGGCGAAGCAGGCGGCGTCGCTCGTCTCGCACATGACGCCGGACGACCGCGCCGACGTCCTCGAGGAGCTGGAGGAGGAGCACGCCGACGACATCCTCGCCGAGATCCCGGCCGAGGCGCGGCGCGAGACGGAGCGACTGCTCGCCTTCGATCCGGAGAGCGCGGGCGGGATCATGACGACGGAGTTCGTCTCCGTCGCCGCGTCGATGACGGTGGAGGACGCGCTCGCCCAGGTACGCGTGATCGCGCGCGGGGGCCGCAAGGAGGCGATGCACTCGATCTACGCGACCGACGCCGAAGGGCGCGTGCAGGGTGTGATGTCGTTGCGCGAGCTGCTCGCCGCGCCCGAGGGAGCGAGGATCGCCGACGTCGCCTGGGAGGAGGTCGTCACCATTCCCGC
>JABFXM010000610.1 GCA_013361745.1 Gemmatimonadaceae bacterium
GCCACGCGGCGATCGCGCGCGCCCTAGAGGTCGCCGGCGCCGACGACGTGATCGTCCTCGCCGGCAAGGGACACGAGACCTACCAGATACGGGGAACCGTGAAGCACCATTTCGACGAGAAGGAGATCGTGCGCGAGCTGACGGCGGGGAAGCGGTGAGCGCGACCTTCTGGACGATGGCTCGCGTCGCCGAGGCGCTGCGCGACCAGCTCGCGGCGCCGGCGCCCGCTGGAGCCGCGACCTTCGGCTCGGTGAGCACCGACACGCGGACCATCGCGCCCGGCTCGCTCTTCGTCGCCCTGCGCGGGGAGAATCACGACGCGCACGACCACCTCGCGGACGCGGTCGCGAAGGGGGCGACCGGATTGGTCGTCTCCGACGCGGGCCGCGTCGCGTCGCCCGGCGTCCCGGTCTACGTCGTGCGCGACACGCTTCACGCGTTAGGCGCGCTCGGCGCGTATCGCCGGCGCGCGTGGGGACGGCGCGTCGTCGGCGTCACGGGGAGCAACGGGAAGACGAGCACGAAGGAGCTCCTCCGCGCCGCGCTCGGCGCGCGCTTCCGCGTGCACGCCACGCAGGGAAACCTCAACAACCAGATCGGCGTCCCGCTCACGCTGCTCGCCCTTCCCGACGACGCGGAGATCGCCGTCGTCGAGATGGGGACGAGCCTTCCGGGGGAGATCGCGATCCTCCGCGCGATCGCGGCGCCCGACATCTCCGTGGTGACCTCGATCGCCGAGGCGCACCTCGAGCTCCTGAAGTCGCTCGACGGCGTGCGCCGCGAGAAGTCGTCGATCTTCGACGGCGTGCCGGTTGCCGTCGTCCCGGCGACGGAGCCGGAGCTGCTCCCGCTCGCGCGCGCGAAGGCGAAGCGCGTCGTCGTCGCGGGGCTTGGTGAAGGCGATGTGCGGGCGACACGTTGGGGGCGCAACGACACTCCCGGCGCCGACCGCGGCGGGGGATGGATCGAGGTCGAGGAAACGCGCATCGAGGTACCGCTGCGCGGAGAGCACAACCTGCGCAACGCGATGCTCGCCGTCGCAGTGGCGCGCGAGTGCGGGATCCCGATCGCCGACATCGCGCGCGGGATCGCGGCGATGGAGCAGCCGAAGATGCGCCTCGCGGCCGAGCCGCTGGGGAAGGCGACGCTGATCAACGACGCCTACAACGCGAACCCCGGCTCGACGCGCGCGGCGATCGACCTGCTCGACGCGTCGGCGAACGGCCGGCAGCGGGTGCTCGTGCTCGGCACCATGCGCGAGCTCGGAGCGGGCGCGGCCGCGCTCCACGCCGAGATTGCGAAGCGGGCGGTGGAATCGTCAATCGACGTGGTGGCGGGGATCGGAGACTTCGCGACCGCGCTCGACACGCTGCGTAGCGCGCGGGTCGTTACCGCACCAAGCGCGTCCCTGGACGCGCGGGTCGTTACCGCAACGGACGTCGACGATCTCTGGCCGAAGCTTCGCGCGAAGCTCGCGCCCGACGCGGTGATCCTGCTCAAGGCGTCGCGCGGGGTGAAGCTCGAGCGGCTCGTGCCACATCTCACGGCGTGGGCGGCGGAAACACGTTAGAGTGCATCATCGGCGGACGCGTCGCGTCTGCCGTCATTCATTTACATCCGAACGATCGCTCGTCGTGCTCTACCATCTGCTGGTCCCGCTCACGAAGTACGTCAAGCTGTTCAACGTCTTCAACTACATCTCCTTTCGCGCGGCGGGCGCGGCGGTCACGGCGCTGCTGATGGCCTTTCTCGTCGGACCGGCGATCCTCCGGCGGCTGCAGGCCGCCGCGGTGCATCAGGTGGTCCGCGAGGGGACGCCGGAGAGCCACGCCGGCAAGGGGACGACGCCGACGATGGGCGGGCTGATCATCCTCGCCTCGTCGATCGTGCCGACGCTCCTCTGGGCGCGGCTGAACAACCGCTACGTCCTGCTCGCGCTGCTCGTCACGGCGTGGATGGGCGTCATCGGCTTTCTCGACGACTTCCTGAAGCTCAAGCAGAAGCGCGAGGGCCGGAAGAACGAGGGACTCGTCGAGCGCTACAAGCTCGCGGGGCAGATCACCATCGGCGTGCTCCTCGGCTTCTACGTCTGGCAGCATCCGCTGTCGACGCTCCCCGGCGCGAGCACGACGCTCCCTTTCTACAAGTACGTGCTCATCGTCCCGGCGACGGGGCTGCTCGCCTGGCTGTACGTGCTCTTCACGACCTTCGTCCTCGCCGGCACGAGCAACGCCGTGAACCTGACGGACGGCCTCGACGGGCTCGCCGCCGGGCTGACGGCGATCGCGGCGACGACCTTCGCGATCTTCGCGTACGTCATCGGCAACTTCAGGGCGGCGGACTATCTCCAGCTCTTCTACATGCGCGGGGCCGGTGAGCTCACCGTCTTCTGCGTCGCGCTCGCCGGCGCCTGCATCGGCTTCCTCTGGTACAACACGTATCCGGCGCAGGTCTTCATGGGCGACACGGGCTCGCTCGCGCTGGGGGGCGCGCTCGGCGCGATCGCGATCCTGCTCAAGAGCGAGTTCCTCCTCCTCTTTGTCGGGGCGGTGTTCCTGACGGAGACGGTGTCGGTGATCCTGCAGCGCACCGTCTTCAAGTACCGCCGCAAGCGCCACGGCCTCGACTACGCGAAGGCGAACCGAGTCTTCCTGCGAGCTCCATTGCATCACCACTTCGAGATGAAGGGGTGGCGCGAGACGCAGGTGGTCGTGCGCTTCTGGATCATGGGGATCCTCTCCGCCTTCGTCGCCCTGAGCACGCTGAAGATTCGATGAAGCAGCTCGCGAAGCTGACATTCGCTCCCGACGCGTCGCGCGAGATCGGCGTCGTCGGTCTCGGCAAGAGCGGGCGGGCCGCCGCCGAGGCGCTGACGCTCGCCGGCTACAAGGTCTATGCGTCGGACGCTGCCGCGAACCCCGCGACGGAGAAGGCTGCGGCCGAGCTGCGCGCGATGGGCGTCGCGGTGGACGTCGGCTCGCACGACCTCGATCGGATCGCTCGCAGCGCGCTGCTCATCGTTAGCCCGGGCGTCCCCCCGACTGCGCCGCCGCTCGTGCGCGCGCGGGAGGCGGGAGTCCGCCAGATGAGCGAGATCACTCTCGGGCGCGGCTTCCTCCGCGCGACGAAGGTCATCGCGATCACCGGCACCAACGGGAAGACGACGACGACCGCGCTCGTCGGCCATCTGCTCCGTGCGATGGGCGTCGACGCGGTGGATGCGGGAAATATCGGCACCCCGCTCAGCGCCGTCGCGCTGCGCGAGCCGCAGCCGTCCTGGCTCGCGCTGGAGCTCTCGTCGTTCCAGCTTCACGACACCGAGATGCTCTCTCCCGCGGTCGGCGTCGTCACGAACCTCAGCCCCGACCACCTCGATCGCTACGCGAAGGTCGAGGACTACTACTACGACAAGGCGCTGATCTTCCGCGACCAGACGCGTGAGTCGCGCTGGGTGCTGAACGGCGATCAGCGCGAGGTGCTGGAGCTGGCGCGGATGCTTCCCGAGCCGGTGGTGAGGGCGGGGAAGCAGGTGCCGGATCCGTACCCGCCGAAATCCGAGTGGCCGTTAGGCGACGTGCGCCGCTTCTCCCTCGCCCATCGCGACGACGCCTGGTACGATCGCGACGCGGGGCAGCTTGTCGTCCTCGGCGAGGCGCTGATCCGCCGCGACGAGCTGAGTCTCTTCGGCGACCACAACGTCGCCAATGCCCTCGCCGCCTCGCTCGCGGTGATGATCGCCGACCCGGCGCATCGCACTCCGGAGGCGCGGAAGAAGCTCGCGGATGGCCTGCGCAGCTTCCACGCGCTCAAGCACCGCCTCGAGGTCGCCGGCGAATACGGTGGCGTGCTCTGGCTCAACGACTCGAAGGCGACGAACGTGAGCAGCACCCTCGTCGCGGTCGAGGGGATGACGCGGCCGACCATCCTCCTTCTTGGCGGGCGTCACAAGGGAGAGCCCTACACCTCGCTCGCGCCGGCGATCCGCCGAAACTGCCGCATGGTGCTCGCCTACGGCGAGTCGGCGCCGATCGTCGAGCAGGACCTCAAGCAGCTCGTTCCGCTCGAGCGGTTGGGCAGCGACTTCGGCGAGGTCATCGCCCGGGCGCGCGAACTCGCGCAACCGGGCGACGCGGTGCTCCTCTCGCCCGCATGCTCGAGCTACGACATGTTCAACAACTACGAGGAGCGCGGCGCGGAGTTCAAGCGGCTCGCCGCCGCCGGCGCGCGGTGAGCAGCGTGGCGACGCGTCCCTCGACGCCTCGCACCCAGTCCGCGTCGAAACGGACGCTGACGCGTCCGCCCGCGCACCGCGACCGCGTCCGCTGGCGGATGAGCGGCGAAGCGCGGTGGCTCGTCGCGGTGACCGCGATCCTCCTCGTCTTCGGGCTCGCGGCGCTCTACAGCGCGAGCGCGATCGTCGCGATGCAGGAGGGGCGCGACAGCTCGTACTACCTCGTCCGGCAGGCGCTCGGCGCGCTCGCGGGCATCGTCGTCTTCGCGATCGCCGCGAAGCTCGACGCCGAGACGTGGCGCGACTGGGCCTGGCCGCTGATGGGGATCGCGCTCGCGCTCATGCTCGTGACGGTGCTCCCGTTCACCGAGAGCCTCGCGCCGCGCATCCACGGCTCGCGACGCTTCCTCCGCGGGAGCTCGCTGCAGCCGTCGGAGCTGGCGAAGCTCGCCGTCGTCGTCTGGACGGCGATGCTGGTGATCCGGAAGGGCGACGCGATGCGTCGTCTCACGAAAGGTGTCCTTCCCGCGCTCACCGTCGTCGGTTCGGTCGCCGTTCTCGCCGCGCTTGAGCCCGACCTCTCGGCCGCGGTCTATTTCCTCCTGCTGATGGGTGTGGTGATGTTCGCGGGCGGCGCGCGCATCGGGCACTTCGTCGCCCTCGGCATCATCGGCACGCCGCTGCTCTGGCGCGAGATGGAGCGGCTGCAGTACGTGCTGCTCCGCATGGTCTCATTCCTCGATCCGGGAAAGGGAAACGCGGAAGTGAGCTACCAGCTCCAACAGTCGCTCATCGCCGTGGGGTCGGGACGACTGCTTGGCCGCGGCTTTGGGCAGGGGCACCAGCAGTACGGATTTCTGCCGTTTCCCTTCAGCGACTTCATCGGCAGCAACATCGGCGAGGAGTGGGGGTTCGCGGGGATCGCGGCGCTGGTGATCGCCTTCGCGATCTGGGGCGCGTTAGGCATGCGCATCGCCCGGCGTGCACGGACACCTTTCCTCCGTCTCGTCGCGGTCGGGCTGACATTTACGGTCGTCTCGACGGCGTTCATTCACATCGGCGTCGTCATCGGCCTGCTGCCGACGACCGGGCTGACGCTGCCCTTCGTCTCCTACGGCCGCTCGAACCTCCTGCTCTCGATGCTCAGCACCGGAATCCTCGTCAACATCGGCAGCGAGCGTGAGCGCCTCGCTCCGCACGCGGCAACCGATCCGCTCGGCGCGATCGCGTGAGAGTCTGGTTCGCGGGCGGAGGAACGGGCGGGCATCTCTACCCGGGCCTCGCGATCGCGCGGGCGATGACCGCACTCGATCCCTCGGTCGAGCCCTTCTTCGTCGGGGCGAAGCGCGGGATCGAGCGCGAGCTGCTTCCCGCCGAGGGAGTGCCGCACGTCCTGCTCGACCTGCACCCCTTGTATCGCTCGCGCCCGTGGGAGAACTGGAAGACGCTGCGCGGGATGTTCAGCGCCTGGCGTCGCCTGCGGACGCTCGCGCGCGAGCAGCATCCGGCGCTGATCGTCGGCACGGGCGGCTACGCCTCCGGTCTCGCGCTCGCGTACGGCGTCGTCCACCGCATCCCGATCGCGCTACAGGAAGCGAACAGTCACCCGGGTCTCACCGTCAGGCTCTTCGCGCGCTTCGCCCGCGCGGTTTGGCTCGGCTTCCCGGAAGCGGGGAAGAAGCTCCGCGCGAAGCCTGAGGTCCTGAAGGACGTCGGCTGCCCGATCGCTCCCCCGCCCGCGGTCCGGCCCGACCGCGCCGACGCGCGCGCGAAGTGGGGCTTCCCGCGCGACGGCGGCCGCGTCGTCCTGATCTTCGGGGGAAGCCAGGGTGCGCGCGGGATGAACAACGTCGTCGCCGAATGGATCCGCCGAGGCGTCGCGCCGGACACGTGGGTGATCTGGGGAACGGGGAAGGCGCAGTTCGAGGAGCTCGCCCCGCTCGCGAGCGATCGCGTGAAGATTCTCCCCTATCTCTCCCCGATCACCGACGCCTACGCCGCCGCCGACGTCGCGATCGCCCGCGCCGGCGCGATGACGACCGCCGAGCTGTGCGCGTGGGGGATCCCGATGTTCCTGATCCCCCTGCCGACGGCCGCCGCGGATCACCAGACGGAAAACGCGCGCAGCCTCCAGGCCGCCGGCGCCGCTATCCATCTTCCGCAGCGCGACCTCACGGGGCTGATGCTCGAGGCGATCGTCAGGAACGTGC
>JABFXM010000285.1 GCA_013361745.1 Gemmatimonadaceae bacterium
CGCCGACCGCGGTGATGACTCCCTTCCCCTTCACGCCGGCCGCGGACAGCGCGCCGCGCACGGCATCGGAGACGATGCCGGGATCCATGACTTCACCTTCGACGATCGCGTCGGCGAGCAGCGGCGTCACCGCGACCTTCACGAGCTCGGGCTGCTTCCTGCCATGATCGACGACGGCGACCTTGATGAGGCCCGAGCCGATGTCGAGACCGACTGTCGTCTTGCTGCGACCGAAGAGGCCCATGGATGTAGCGGGAGAAGATGGCGACGCGAGAGCGCACATTGGCTCTTGCGACGTGGCTGTTGTCGAGCGCCGGGACAACGTGACCGGCGGGGCGGTCGTTTCTACCGAAACACACGAACTGGGGGCGAGAAGGTAACAGACGCGTCCGCAGTGACCGTGTACCCAAACGTCGCTCGCCGAACGAGAACGGCGCGCCCGATTCTCCGGGCGCGCCGCCGATTCCCAACGCGAGCGAGAATCCGCTCGCGCTCTCCTGCTACCACATCTCGGCCCACGCGCGCTTCTTCGCGGGGACGAGGCGCGCCGAGCCGCGGAGCGCCATCTCGATCGCGCACTTGGAGTACTGGAAGGTCACGTTGCCGGTGATGTCGTTCGTGGTCGCGCTGATGCTCGCGTTCCGCGCCATCGCCGCGCCGAAGATGTTCGCGCTGCCGTTCGACTTCGTGAACTGGTCGCGAACGATGATCAGTCCGTACCAGTCGAAGCTTCCGGTGACGAAGAGGCTTCCGTCCACGAGCAGGATCCCCTGTCCGCGTCCCTGGCTGAGGTGCACATCGGTCGAGACGTAGATGATCGGCATGTACGTCTGGCAGGCCGTGACCGCGGTGACGTCGCGAAGCGGCTCGCCCCAGTTCGTCGGAACGGAGGTGTTGCACTTCCCTGTAGCGTCGGTCACCGGCAACACCGTGCCTGGATCGCCGTTCAGCTTGATGTCGGCGTTCGCGACGAGGCTCGTCCAGCTCTCGTCGCCGTACTTCACGTAGGTCCCGTCCGTTCCCGCGTTCGGGTCGGCGTACGTCGCCGGGCTGCCGATGGTGTTCGTCGACTTCTGCACCGTGAGGGTGGACGTGGGCGCGTAGGCGACCGCGGTGGTGTCGCGGCCCGGGTAGTTCGCGCAGTCCCAGCCGGGCGGGTTCACGTTCGTGCCGTACACCTGCGAGCTGCCCTTGATGGTGCCGCCGCCCGCGAGGGTGAGCGCCCCGCCGTACTTCACCGCCGGATAGGCGAGACGCATCACCATGCTCGTGCGGCGGCGCGTCTCGATGGGCGTGTTGACGCCCGCGCTGCCCTCCGACACGAACCAGTAGGTGTAGTCGTTGATGCGCGTGGTGCGCACCGACGCCGTCCCGCCGTCGCCCACCGCGTAGTTGAAGGTGGTGTCCTTGCCGACCGCGAACTTGATGTTGAGCGTCTGGTCCCAGTTCGCCATCGTCTTGTTCAACCCGAACTCCGCCGCGGTGAAGGCCCGCTGCGCGACGAGCGAGTTGCGACCGATCCGGAAGTCCTGGGTCGAGGCGAAGAAGGCGCCGGCGATGAGGGCGCCGATGACGACGATGGCGAACATCGCCATCGCCAGCGCCATCCCCTCGCGATTGTTCCTGTACAGTGCACGCATGATTGCGTTCTCCCGCGTGATGAGCGTCGGCGCGCGCTACTGCCGGTTGCGCAGCGCGATGGTGACCTTCTGGTAGTCGCGATAGACGGCGCTCGTCTTGCCGCCCCCGAGCGCGACGGGACTCTGGGTCTTGCCCCGCACGAAGAGCTCGACCCGCGCGACCATCGTCGGCGTCGTCGTCGGCACGCCCGTGGAATCACGGTAGACGAAGGAGAGCCCGCTGTTCAGCGTGTCGCCGGCGGCGTACTGCCGGTACGGTCCCGCCACCGGTTGGATCGCCGTGCAGCTCGAGCCGTTGCCCCGGCACTCGCGGTACCCCATCCACCAGAGCGCATCGCTCGGCGACTGGTAGAGCGAGTACTTCACCTGCCGCGCGAAGCGGATCGGTGCGCCGTCGATGATCGTCGCGCTCAGCTGCGTCGAGAGCGCGTACGTGTACCGGTAGCGGGTCGCGTCGTTCACCGCGTCGGTGAAGGAGGTGCAGCCGACCAGCGTCGAGTCGATGCCGGAGATCGTGTAGGGGACCCAGTCGTCGTCCTGGTTGCCCGGGGCCTTGTCGTCGAAGATCAGCACGACGTCGTTGAGCTTCGGCCGCGTCAGGAAGGTCGTGAAGTACTTGCCCCCCGAGAGATCGGTCGGCGGGATCGTGATCGTGCTCCCCGACCCGGAATTGGTGTGCGAGCACATCACCGCGCTCCCGATGTTGCCGCGAACGAACAGCGACGAATCGGTCATCTCGAGGATGTCGCTGCCGACCGAGGAGACGCCGCGCACGTCCACGGGGACGACGGCCACCGCCTGGCGGATCTGCTGCCGCGTGTCGATGACCTCCGTCGCGCTGCGATAGAACTGCTGCTGGCGCATGACGATGGTCATGATCCCCCCGGCGACGATGCCGAGGAGCACGAGCGTCACCATCATCTCGGGAAGCGACAGGCCGCGCCGCTCGCCTCGGCTCAGATAGGATCGCATGGATACTCCGTGATGTAGGCCTGCTGCTTCGTCTTGCCGCGGAGCGTGAAGGTGATCGTGTCGTAGACGACGAGCGCGTGGCTTCCCGACGTGCCGACGATCACCCAGCGCTCCTTGACGTTTCGTGTCGTCGCGGTGCCGCTCGAGTCCTTCATCGCGACGCAGTTGCCGGTGCGGATGCGTTCCATCCGCGAGTAGGCGACGGTCGCCGCGACCGACTGGTGCACCGAGCCGGTCATCTGGCGCACGACGACTCCCGCCGTCGCGGCGAGGCCGAGCACGCCGATGGAGAGGATCACGATCGCGACCATGACCTCGACGAGGGTGAACCCCTCGCGGCGGGTCGCGGCGCGTGGAGCGTCAGGCATGTGGCTCATTGGGCGCACCCGTGGCGGTTGATGAGACCGATCGCGGA
Source organism: Gemmatimonadaceae bacterium (assembly GCA_013361745.1). Lineage (GTDB taxonomy): Bacteria > Gemmatimonadota > Gemmatimonadetes > Gemmatimonadales > Gemmatimonadaceae > JABFXC01. The sequence goes on from JABFXM010000285.1 coordinate 3,028, forward strand.
GATGCAGATCGAATCCGCGATGCCGCTCCGCGAGAACTTGAGGACGTGCGCGGACCCCGACGTCATCCCGCGACCGTCGAACATGATCGAAAACGTGGGCGACAGGACGGAGACGCCGAACTGGCGCTTCAGGTTGATCGTCGTCCCCTTCGCGACCTGCGTCGTCCCGTTGCTCGCGGTGACGCGATCCGAGTCGCCCTCGGAGTAGAAGTAGGACTGGCGCCCGGTCGCGATGGCGGCGGCGCGCGCCGCGGCGAGCCGCGCCGAGATGCCGTCCTTCGCCGACCGGATCTGATTGCGATCGTTGATGTGGCCCATCTTCGGGAGCGTCATCATCATGACGACTCCCATGATCACGATCACCGTCAGGATCTCGGCGAGAGTGAAGCCGCGCCGTGTGATTCGCATCGCTCCCTCGAAGAATTGCCCGCCCCGTGCAATGCGCGATCGGGGCCAGCGCCCATGTCGTTCGATGTCAGGCACTTGGCTTCAGGATGAGGTCCGGCGAGCCCGCAAATTCTTGCGAGACCGCAACTTTGTTTCGTACCATCGCGCTCACTCCAGACCGTATTCACGGATCTTGTAGAGCAGCGCGCGATGGGAGAGCTCGAGGAGCTGCGCGGCTCGCGTGCGGTTCCCCGCGGTGCGCTGCAGCGCCTGCGCGATGAGCGCGCGCTCCAGCGACTCGGTGCGCCGCTTCACCGAGAGATCCTCGTCGACCGCGATGGCGGGACGGTCGGGTGCGCCCGCGCCCGGCGCGAGCTCCTCGCCGCGCAGCGATGCCGGCAGGTGCGCGACGTCGATCACCCCGTCGTCGGCGATGACGAGCGCGCGCTCGACGGCGTTCTCGAGCTCGCGCACGTTTCCCGGCCACCCGTACTCGCCGAGCGCACGGAGCGCGGCCGCGGAGAGCTTCGGAACCGGCATCTTCAGCCGCTGCGCATGCCGGGTGAGAAAGTGCCGCGCCAGCTCTGCGATGTCGTCACGGCGCTCGCGAAGCGGAGGCAGGTGCAGCCGCACGACGTTCACGCGGTAGTAAAGATCCGATCGGAACCGCCCGGCCGCGACCTCGCTCTCGAGGTCGCGCGAGGTCGCGGCGACGACGCGGACGTCCACCGCGCGCGGCGCGTTGTCGCCGACGCGGCGGATCTCCCCCTCCTGCAGCACGCGGAGGAGCTTCACCTGCAGCGCGAGCGGCAGCTCGCCGATCTCGTCGAGGAACAGTGTCCCGCCGCTGGCCTCCTCGAACAGCCCGGCGCGGTCCTGCGTCGCGCCGGTGAACGCGCCGCGCACATGGCCGAACAGCTCACTCTCGAGCAACGCCTCGGGAATCGCCGCGCAGTTGACCGCGACGAATGCCGCTCCGGCGCGCGGGCTCGCGGCGTGGAGCAACCTGGCGATCAGCTCCTTGCCCGTGCCGCTCTCCCCCGTCACGAGCACGGTGGAGGGATGTCGCGCCACCTTGCGGGCGAGCGCGACGACCTCCCGCAGCTCGGCGCTGTGCCCGACGACGCCGTCGGCGCCGCGCAGCGCGGTGAGCTCCTCGTTCAGTCGCTCGACCTGGTGGCGGAGCTGCTCGCGCTCGATCGCCTTCCGGACGACGAGCACGAGCTGGTCGGCGCGGAAGGGCTTCGAGATGTAGTCGTAGGCGCCGCGGCGGATCGCCTCGATCGCCGCCTCGTCGTCGCCGTACGCGCTCATCATGACGACGAGCCCTCTGCCGGCCGCCGACTTGTAGCGGTCGAGGAAGCCGAGGCCGTCCAGCTTCGGCATGCGCACGTCGCAGATCACGAGCGCCGCGTCGGCTTGGGCGAGGCTGGCCAGCGCCGCCTCCCCGTCGGCCACGGCTTCGACCTCGTGGCCCTCCTCGCGGAGAATCAGCGAGATCGTGTGACGGAGCCCGCTCTCGTCGTCGACGACCAGGATGCGCATCGGGCTGCCTAACGCGCGACGCGCTGCGGCGCGCGCTCCACGAACGAGAGCCCGGTCGGGGAGCGCACGGGCACCCACACCGGCATCGGGAAGAGCGCGTGAAAGGCGGCTCCCCCCTCGCGGGCGCGCTGCACCCAGATCGTGCCGCCCAGGTCCTCGACGACGCGCGCCACGATGGCGAGACCGAGCCCTGTTCCCTTCCCCGGCTCCTTCGTCGTGAAGAAGGGATCGAACACCTTCTCCTCGTCGGCCTCGGGGATCCCGGGACCGCTGTCGGCGACGACGAGCTTCAGCACCTCCGCCGGCGCCTTCGTCGTCTCGAGCCAGTGCAACACGCGCGGCGACGGCTCACGCGGAACCACCTTCCCGTCGGGATCCCCGGCACGCCGCCCGATGCTGTGCTCCAGCGAGGCGCGCGCGATGCGCCGCGTCACCACGGCGAGGCGCCCCGAGCCCCCCATCGCGTCGATCGCGTTGAGGCAGAGGTTGATGAGCATCTGCTCCATCTCGTGCCGCTCGCCGTCGATCACCGGCGTCCGCTCGTCGAGCAGCACCGAGAGCTCGATGTGCCGCAACACTCCCTGATCCCGGAGGAGCTGCGTCGTCGCGCGGACGGCGTCGTTGACGTCGATGCGGCCGGGCGTGTTGCGGCGCGGCCGCGCGTAATCGAGCAGACCGCGGACGATGCGATCGATCCGTGCGCTCTCGCGCTCCAGACCATCGAGCGCGTCGCCCACGTCTCCGGCGGCGCCTGCACGACGACGGAGCACGTGCGCATAACCGTTGATCGCGGCGAGCGGATTCCCGATCTCGTGCGCCACTCCGGCGGCGAGCCGTCCGATCCCCGCGAGCTTCTCGGCGCGAACACGCTGCACCTGCTCGGCGAGGAGATGGTGCGTCATCCGGTTGATGCTCGTCGCGAGGGTCGTGAGCTCGCGCGTGGACGCGTCGGGCACGCGGCGCGCGAGGTCGCCGGCCGCGATCGCGGAGGTGGCGTCGACGGCGAGGGCGAGGGGCGCCGAGACGCTGCGCCGGATGATGTATGCCCCCAGCGCGACGAAGACGCCGACGTCCCCGAGGATGAGGAGCAGCAGCCACAGCACGCCGTACGGCGCCTCGAGCAGCGTCCACCAGAGGACGAGCACCGTCGTCATCGCGACGATGAGCGACGCCGCCGCGACGAGACCGAGCCCCAGAAGGAGCTCGGTGCGGAGCGAGGGAAGTCGCTGCTGCGATGCGGAACCGTGCGCTGCCATGTCCTGTGAGGGACGACGTATCCGCGGCTCCGTTACAGCAAAAGCAGAGCGGGCCAGGCGATGATCGCCTGGCCCGCCAAGTTGCTTACCGCCTGCGTGTTACTTGCAGACCGGCTCGCCGTCGCCCGCCGTCGACACGACCGTGTTGGTGGTGTTGACCGCGATCCCACACTTCTTGCCGGCGACCTGCGTGGGCGTCACTTCGG
>JABFXM010000441.1 GCA_013361745.1 Gemmatimonadaceae bacterium
GCTGCGCGCGACCCCCGATTCGGCGCCGAGGGTGTGGGTGGTGGTGAACGACGCGGCGGGGCAGAGCGTGCCGGCGCTGCTCGACGCGGCGGAGATCATGACGATCGACTTCGCGCCGCCGCGGCTCGTCGCGCGCTTCCCGGAGGCGCGCGTCTTCGCGCTCGAGCGCGCGCGTCCCGGGTGCGCCCTCGATCCTTCGCTCTGCCGTTAGGCAGCACGCGCGTGACGCGCGCCGCGCGGGTGTCGTGCGCCGCGTCACACGGCGACGTCGCGATCGTGCGCGAGGGTCGACAGTCGCGCACGGCGCGCGTCGCCGGTTCGCCGCTTGCTTCGGTGCGCTCCGTCCACCCAGTCCAGGAGAGCACGAATGCGAATAGCCAGATACGCCACCATGTCGCTGCTCGCGGCCACGATGGTCACCGGATGCGTGACGTCGCGGACGTTCAAGCGAACGGTCCGAGAGCAGCAGGCGGCGCTCGACGCCGAACGTCGCGAACGCCACGCCGCGGACAGCTCGTACGCGATCGAGCTCGGCGCGGTGCGCGCGGACGTCGCGTCGCTGCGCAACGATCTGCAGAACCTCCGCACCGAGTTCGGCGCGAAGATCACGGCGATGGAGGGCGCGGTGAAGGTGACCTTCCCGATCAACTTCGCCTTCGACGACGCGACGGTGACGCCGGAGGGTGTGGCGGCGGTGCAGCGGCTCGCGCAGGTCGCGCAGAAGCACTTCAACGGATCGGTCATCACCGTCGAGGGGTTCGCCGATCCGGCGGGGAGCCAGTCGTACAACCTCGACCTGTCCCGCCGGCGCGCCGACAACGTGCGCGCGGCGCTCCTGAGCGCGGGGCTCAACTCGGAGAACGTGCGCGCGGTCGGCTACGGGAAGACGCGGCTGGTGAACCCCGGGGCCTCGCATGACGAGCCGGGCGCGGAGCAGAATCGCCGCGTCGTCTTCGTGATCGAGACGAAGGGGACGGATGCGTCGATGACGGCGAGCGCGGCGCCGACGACGAACCAGTAGCGGCGCAAGGCTGGAGGCTGGAAGCGCGAGGCTGTAAGCTGTGAGCGACGGCGGTGAACCGCGGTGGAGCGCGGCGACGCCGTCGCTCATCGCTTCGCGTTCACGGCATTCCGCTCACGGCTCCCAGACCAGCCTTCGGCCCGCCATGTCACGTCGTCACGCTCTCGCGGCCGCGCTCGCGCCGCTGATGCTCCTCGTCGCTCCCGCCTGCGCGGCGCAGCGACCGGCGCCTAACGCGTCTCCCGCCGTCGCCACCGCTCCCGTCGGCGGGCGGCCGATGACCTTCGAGGATTTCGCCACGATGCCGGGGGTCTCCGACCCTCAGCTGTCGCCCGACGGTACGCAGCTGCTCTACGCGGTTCGCACGACCGACATCGCGGCCAACCGGCGGACGACCCGTGCGTACCTGATCCCCGTCGCGGGCGGGACGCCGCGACAGTTCCCCGACGCGAGCACGAACGCGAGCGAGGCGCGCTGGTCGCCGGACGGGAAGTGGATCGCATACACGAGCGCGGGGCAGATCTGGATCGCCGACGCGAGCGGAGGGCAGAAGAAGCAGCTGACGAACCTCGGCGCCGGCGCGAGCGGTCCGGTGTGGTCGCCGAGCGGGGACCGGATCGCCTTCACGACCGCCGTCTATCCCGACTGCGCCGACGAGGCCTGCAACGTGGGGAAGGCGAAGGAAGCCGACACGAGCAAGGTGAAGGCGCACATCGCCGACCAGCTCCTCTACCGGCACTGGACGGCGTACACCGACGGGACACGCTCGCACCTCTACGTCGTGCCGGCGAGCGGCGGCGCGACCATCGACCTCACCGCGCACGCGAACTACGACGTCCCCCCACCGCCCTTCGGTGGAAGCGAGGCGTACGCCTGGTCGCCCGACGGTCGGGAGATCACCTACAGCGCGAAGGATCAGGGGCGCGCCGACGCGTGGTCGACCGACATCAACCTCTACACTGTGCCCGCGGACGGGAGCGCGCCGGCGCAGGTGATCACCGCGTCGAACAAGGGCGCGGACCAGAACCCGGTGTACTCGCCCGATGGCCGCTACATCGCCTACCAGTCGCAGGCGCGTGGCGGCTTCGAGTCGGATCGCCAGCGGCTGATGCTCTACGATCGCGCCGCGAAGACGAGCCGCGAGCTGCTGCCATCGTGGGACCGCAACGCCGACTCGTACTTCTTCGCGCCCGACTCACGGACGATCTACGTCGCGACGACGGATCGGAGCCGCGACAAGCTCTATCGCGTGCCGTTAGGCGCGAACGGCGTCGCGACCGGCGCGCCGGTGCTCGTCGTCGGCGACCGCAACAACGTCGCGTTCAATCTTTCGAGGGACGGGCGCACCCTCGCCTGGCAGCGCGACGCCGCCGACCGCCCGACGGAGATCTGGGTCGCGCGGATGGGAAGGAAGGGCTGGGAGGCGCCGAGGCAGCTCACGCACGAGACGGACGCGAAGGTCGCCCAGCTCGCGCTGCATCCGGCCGAGGAGTTCTGGTACGCCGGCGCGGGCGGGGACAGCGTCCAGGGGTTCATCGTGCGGCCCCCCCAGTTCCAGGCGGGGAGGAAGTACCCGATGGTGCTCGTCATCCACGGCGGACCGCAGGGCGCGTGGCTCGACAACTGGCACGGCCGCTGGAACTACCAGATGTTCGCCGCGCCGGGCGAGGTGGTGATGTTCGTGAACCCGCGCGGCTCGACGGGCTACGGCCAGCGCTTCGTCGACGAGGTCTCGCGGAACTGGGGTGGGAAAGCGTACGAGGACATCATGAAGGGCGTCGACGCGGCGCTCGCGAAGTACCCCTTCATCGACTCGACGCGGATGGCCGCGGCGGGGGGCTCGTACGGCGGCTACATGGCCAACTGGATCAACGGCCACACCGACCGCTTCAAGGCGATCGTCTCGCACGCCGGCGTCTTCAACCTCGAGGCGATGGCGGGTGCGACCGAGGAGCTCTGGTTCACCGACTGGGAGTTCGGCGGCCAGTGGTGGGACTCGACCGCGTCGGCGCAGCAGTACCGGAAGTGGTCGCCGCACCTCTACGTCGCGAACATGAAGACGCCGACGCTCGTGATCGACGGCGAGCTGGATTATCGCGTGCCTTACACCGAGGGACTCTCGCTCTTCACCGCGCTCCAGCGCCGCGGGGTGCCGTCGCGGCTCGTGATCTTCCCCGACGAGGGACACTGGATCGGGAAGCCGCAGAACCAGCGGCTGTGGTGGAGCGAGGTGAATGGCTGGATCTCGAAGTACACGGGCGCGGGAGCGTTGATGCAGTAGTTACGCCGAGGTGGGACTGTCCCACGTGCGACGTGGAAGTTGACGTGGGACGGGGAATCGATGGCGGGGCTTGGGACGACGTGGGACGTGGGACTGACGTGGGACGTGGGACTGACGTGGGACGTGGGGCTCCGCCCTTCCAAGTGCCACGTCTCTTCACCCTCCACGTCGTCCCCCATCCACAACTCGATCCCCCGTCCCACGTCAAATCCCACGTCGTCCCTCACGAGCCCCCGCTTCACATGAGCGGAAGCAGCAGTTGCTCGTCGTATCGCACCGGAGCGACCGGCTCGGCGATCATCTCCGACGCCTCGCTCTCCTCGTCGGAGTCCGAGGTCGGATCGTAGCTCCAGCCGCGCACTCCGTACTTCCGGCAGAGGCGATCGAAGAACTTCCGCAGCCCCTCGCGGTACTTCTCGCCCGCGTTATGATCGCGCGCGTAGGTGTTGCGATAGCGCTCGGCCAGATGCGGGAACTCCTGCTCGATCCAGGGGAGGTAACGCTTGCGCGCGGTGGACTGCAGGCGGAGCGCGCAGGAATACACATGCGTCGCGCCCGCGGCGGCGACACGCTTCACCAGCTCCTCGAGCTGCGAGGGGTTGTCGGTGATGCCGGGGAGCACCGGCATGCAGTTCACCCCGATGTCGATGCCCGCCTCGCGCACGCGGGCGAGGGCGCGGATGCGCGACTCTGGAGTCGGCGCCCGGGGCTCGACGCGGCGGGCGAGCTCGCGGTCGATCGTGGTGATGGTGAGATGGATGGAGAGCCGCGAGTGGCGATTGATGCGCGAGAGGACGTCGATGTCGCGCGTGATCAACGGGCTCTTGGTGATGATCGCGACCGAGAGATCCGGATGCTCGGCGAGCGCCTCGAGGATGCCGCGCGTGACGCGGAACTTCCGCTCGGCGGGCTGATAGGGATCGGTCGCGGTGCCGATGACGATGCTGTCGCCCTCGATGAGCGCGCGATGCTTCTCGCTCCCGTGGCGCAGCGTCTTCCGCAGCACCTGGGGCGCGTTCTCCTTCACGAAGACGTGGCGCTCGAAGGCGAGCCAGGGCGGCATCTCGGCGAAGTCGCGCGCGAGCTCGACGTCCATCGCGTCCTTCGCCGCGGCGCGCTCCATCGCATAGCGATGCGCGTAGCGCGCGTAGCAGTACGAGCAGCCGAAGGCGCAGCCGACGTACGGGTTCACCGACCAGTAGCCCATCCCCGTCACCTCGGGGCCGTTCAACACGCTCTTCGCCGGCGCCGAGTGATAGCGAATGTCCTTCTGCTCGCCGATGACGGGAAGCATGCGGCCGTTCCCCTTCGCCAACTCGGGAAAGAGCACGGACTGGACGAGCGCCTGGTTGGTGCGCATGGTTCGGGACGCCGGGTTTGCGGTCTCGGGAGCGATACCGAATATAGCCCGAAACCAGGAACGGCGCGAGCACCGGACGCGGCCGGGAGTCGTTCTTGCGCTCGCGTCGTCGCACCTCGAACGAAAGGAGACGGACACATGCGAGCACGACTCGCGATGCTTCTCGCCGCGGGCGCACTGTCGAGCGCCTGCGCCGGCACGGGCGGGTTTCCGAAGACGCAGGACGCCGGCCCCGCGGTCTCGGCCGCGGAACGTGCGGTCGCGGACGCACAGAGCGCCGGCGCCGACACGCTGGCCGCGGGAGTGATGAAGGACGCGCGGATGCATCTCGACGCGGCGCGCGGCCAGATGAACCTGCGGAAGCCGGCGGAGGCCGAGCTGCATGCGCGCGAGGCGACCGCCGATGCGCGCTATGCGCGCAGCGTCGCGCTCCAGCTCACCGCCGAACGCAGTCGCTCGGACGCGCAGACGGCACTGTCCGCGCTACCGCCGCAGGAGGAGAACCGATGAACACGATCCGGCGGACCCTGCCGATCGCGCTGTGCGCGATCGCCGCCGCCTGCGCGAGCGCGACGCGGCCGGCCGAGCTGACGCAGGCGGAGCAGCTCTACACGACGCTCCAGGCGCACGGCGCCGACCAGCGCGTCGAGGCGGAGATGATCAAGACGCGCCAGGCGATCGACGAGGCGATCACGGCGGTGGACGCGAATCGCGCGCAGGTCTACGCGGACGGGCTCGCGCACATCGCGCTGCGCCAGGCGCAGACAGCCGACGCGCTCGAGAGACAGGTGATCGCCGCGCGCGCCGCGGACAGCCTGAAGACGGCGCGGCTGAACCGGCTCCTCTCGCTCACCGAGGCGCAGCGGAACGCGCTCTCGCAGCAGCAGCAGCTCTCGCAGTCCGAGATCGCGGCGCTCCGGCAGCAGAACACCGCGGCGGAGCAGCGCGCCGACTCGCTGCGCCGCGCCGCCGAGGAGGCGAACGCGAAGCTGAACGACGCGCTGACGCAGCTGCGGTCGCTCGTCGCCGAGATCACGAACATCAAGGAAACCTCGCGCGGGCTCGTGATCAGCCTGAGCGACATCCTCTTCGACGTGAACAAGGCGACGCTGAAGCCGGGCGCGACGTCGAACGTCGAGAAGATCTCGGCGATCCTCAACCAGTACCCGAACTACAACATCTCGGTCGAGGGGCACACCGACGCCACCGGCTCCGACGCGTACAACCAGACGCTCTCCGAGCGGCGGGCGGCGTCGGTACGCGAGGCGTTGATCGCGGGCGGGGTGAGCGCGGACCGCATCACGTCGAAGGGATTCGGGAAGACGCAGCCGGTGGCGTCGAACGACACGCCGGCGGGGCGGCAGCAGAACCGGCGCGTCGAGGTGATCGTGCTCGGCGCCGGAAAGGTGGCCGACGCGATGCGCGGCGGCGCTGGCACCGACACGACCACGAAGCGCGACTCGACGGCGAAGCCGCCGCTCTGACGCGCACGACCGGAGAGCGCATGAGCGACCTGCTGCCGGACCTGGACATCCAGCGCGCGTTAGGCAAGCTCCCCGGCTGGGCGCGGCGGGGCAACACGCTGGTGAAGACCTACAAGTTCCGGACGTTCCGTGCCGGGATCGACTTCGTCGACCGCGCCGCCGCGGTCGCCGACCGGATGGACCATCACCCGGACATCGACATCCGGTACACGAAGATCACCTGCACCCTGAGCACGCACGACGC
>JABFXM010000140.1 GCA_013361745.1 Gemmatimonadaceae bacterium
CTTCGAGGGGGTGTGCATCGCCCGCCGCGGCAGCGGCGTCAGCGAGACCTTCACGGTTCGCAAGATCTCGAACGGCGTCGGCGTCGAGCGCATCTTCCCGGTGCACAGCCCGATGATCGGCGACGTCACCGTCGTGCGTCGCGGCCGCGTGCGCCGCGCGAAGCTCTATTACCTCCGCCACCTCACCGGCAAGGCGACGCGCATCAAGGAGAAGAAGGTCCGCGTCGCGGTCCCCGCGACGGGCAGCGCGGAATAGCGCGCGGGGACGGCTCGGTGGCCGCTGGTCGCCGTCGCGCCTCCCGCAAGCGCTGGAGCCCGTTCGAGCGCGAAGCGCGCGGCGGACACGGGCCCCTGATCGCCGGAATCGATGAAGTCGGACGGGGCCCCCTCGCGGGCCCCGTCGGCGCTTGTGCCGTCATCATGCCGCCCGAGTCGAAGGCGATCGGCGGCGTCGACGATTCGAAGGCGCTCAGCGCCGCGGAGCGCGTCCGACTCGCGGCCAAGATTCGCGAGCGCGCCGTCGCCGTCGGCCTTGGCGCCGCCTCGGTACGCGAGATCGATCGCGTGAACATCTACCACGCGACGGTGCTCGCCATGCGCCGCGCGCTCGGCCGGCTCGCGACCACGCCGGACCACGTGCTCGTCGACGGCAAGGAGATCCGCACCCTCGCCGTGCCGCACACCGCGATCGTGGGCGGTGACCGGCGCTGCTACAGCATCGCCTGCGCGTCCATCCTCGCGAAGGTGACCCGCGATCGATTGATGGTCGCGCTCGCGCGACGGTACCCCGACTACCACTGGGATCGGAACGTCGGCTACGGCACGCCGGAGCACTGGTCGCGGCTCTTCGCGCATGGCCTGTCGCCGCACCACCGCCACAGCTTCGTCAAGGCGCGACAGCTCTCGCTCGATCTCGAGGCCGAGCTTCCCGAGCAGGTGATCGCCGACGCCGTGACGCCGATACCGGCGATCGTTCCGATCGACCGGGACGACAGCGACCTCTCGGACGATCTTCCCTACCTTCCCGAGCAGACGACGTGAGCGAGCAGAGCGCCCCTTCGACGCAGTCCGTCTTTCGCGATGGCCTGCTGCGCGGGCAGGTCGCGCTCGTCACCGGCGGAGGGACCGGGATCGGCCTCGGCATCTCGGAGCTGCTCGCGCAGCTCGGCGCCCACGTGGTCCTCGCGAGTCGCACCGCGGAACACGTCGAGAAGGCGGCGCAGTCGATCCGCGACGCGGGGGGATCCGCGAGCGCCGAAACGCTCGACGTTCGCGATCCGGAGCGCGTGAACGGCGTGGTGAAGAAGATCGCCGCGGAGCGCGGACGGATCGACGTCCTCGTCAACAACGCGGCGGGAAACTTCTACGCGCCGTCGGAGTCGCTCTCGCCTAACGCGTGGCGGTCGGTGATCGAGATCGACCTCTACGGCACCTTCTTCTGCTCGCAGGCGGTGCTTCCCGTGATGAAGACGCAGGGCGGCGGCCGCATCGTCAGCATCTCGATGACGCTGCACTACCGTGGCTGGCCGCTGATGGCCCACGCGACCGCGGCGAAGGCGGGTATCGACGCGCTGACACGGACGCTCGCGCTCGAGTGGGCGCCCTGGGGCGTGCGCATGAACGCGATCGCGCCCGGGCCGATCCCGACCGAGGGAGTGCGGAAGGCCTTCACTCCCCCGCCCGCCGCGGGCGGTCAGGTACCCGACGTCTTCGCCGCGGAGAAGGCGATGGAGAGCTACGCGCGCAAGGCGATACCCGCCGGCCGCTGGGGCACGCCGCGCGACATCGCGAACATGGTGGCATTCCTCGCCTCACCGGCCGGCGAGTGGATCACGGGCGCGATCATGGTGGTCGATGGCGGCGAGTGGCTCGCGAAGAACCCCGCGCCGCAGATGCAGCGACCGTAAGCTCAGTGTCGGTAGGCGGCCGCCTTGTCGCCGCCCTGGCGAGTCGTGATCGCGATGACTCCGCCCATGTTGCCCATCCCGTAGCGCGTGGTCGCTTCCCATGCGCGATAGAGGCGGATGGTCGAGATCACCTCGGCGGGGATGCTGAGCAGGATGTTTCCATCTCCGTAGCGCTGGCCGTCGACGTACACCGTGGGAAAGGGCGAGGAATTGGTGGCGTAGATCGTCGTGACGCCGCGGTTGCTGAGGAAGTTCCCGCGCAATTTCCGGATCGCCTCGAAGGCCGTCGTCGCGCGTGAGGCGACGATCTCGTCCTCGGTGATCAGGTTGGTGTCGAAGCTCGCGTGCTGCGCCATGTTGTGCGGCGCGCACCCGAGCAGGACTACGGGGACGAGGATCCCAACGAGGTGCGCGCGAACCATGACAGCCTCTTGCGGGCTTCCCGCGGTTCGAGAAGACGCCAACGTCCAACGACCGATGGCCAGCAGGGCATAATTCGAGCCCTGTATAAAGCGAACCGGCCCGGGGCGACATGCACCCCGGGCCGGTTGCTGACACTGCGAGCGTGAACCTTACGGCGTGCAGGCGGGGTTCGTCGTGAGATGCCGCGCGTTCAGCTCGGCGCGCGGGATCGGGAAGGCGTTGTTGAACGGATCGCTCGAAAGCTCCTGAACGAAGTGGGCCGCGTTCAGGTAGCCGTAGGCGCGAAGATCGACGAGGCGCTGCGGACCCTCGAAGAGCAGCGAAAAGCGCTTCTCGTAGAGCACCGCCGCGCGATAGGCGTCCACCGTCGCCGCGGGCGCGACCGGCGTCGAGTTGTAGGTGAGGTGCACGGCGTTGATGTCGGCGAGCGCGTTCGCGAACTGGCCCGCCTCGATCTCTGCCTGGGCGCGGAGGAGAACCAGCTCCTCGTTCTTCAGGAGCGCGATCGGAAGCACCTGGTTGGTGCCGCTCGGGACCGAGAAGGAGAACGTCCAGCTGCTGCTCAAGCCCTGGCCCTGGAGCGGGCTGCGCGCGACGAGCTTCGAGCGACGCGCGTCGCTCGTCGGGATGGAGTCGGCGATGTGCGGATTCGCCGCGATCTTGGCATCGCTTCTCAGATTCGAGATCTGATCGACGACTGGATCGAAGCGATAGTAGATGCCCTTCTGGAGGTCGGCCCCAGTCACGGCTCCGGGACCCTTCCCGCCGAGCGCCGCCGTGAGCTCGCTGATCGCGGTCGGAAGGAGCGACGGCTGCGGGCTCGTTCTGTCGATCGCCCGGTAGAAGTCTACCTTGCCCTTCAGCCCACGATTGAACAGCACGAGGTTGCTGTCGACGTTGTAGTTCAGCCCATAGCTCGAGAAGCCGCCCGGAAGCTTGAACGGAAGCGTATCGGCTTTCGTGACCGAGGTGAGATCCGCGTAGCCGCTATCGAGCAGCGCCGCGATGTAGTTCAGCACGTGCGGCTTGCAGTAGATCGGCGTCAGCTCCATCGGGTTGGCCGTCTGGAGCGGGATGCCGACCGTGTCGCGGAGCTCGATGACCCGATAGAAGTCGAGGGCCTTCATGGTGCGGAAGAAGCCCGTCGAGATCTTGACGTCGGTCGGCGAGAAATACGCCGACGACGCGGTCTTCAGCGCGTCGATGGCATTCTGCGCCGCCCGCGTCGCGGTGTAGAACCCGGCGAAGCCGCCGCCGCCCGCGAAGCTGCCGGGGTCGGCTTGTCCGCCGAGCGTCTCGTTCACGTAGCGCGGCTCCGACGCGTCGATCCGGTAGACGTCGCGGGCGAGAATCTCCGTCAGCGTCAGCACCGCGGTCGTGGCGTACGATGCGCGATCCTGCGCCGTCACCCCGGTCGCCAACTGCTGCAGCGTCGTCGGTGTCAACGTCTTGATCGCCGTCACCGTCGGCGCGTCGATCGGCGCCGCGGTGGGGTTGTCCTTGCACGCCGCGACGGCAACACCCGCCGCGAGTGCGATGGTCATGTATCGCTTCATTTGATCTGCGCTCTCGCTCAGAAGGTGGTATTGATCGTCAGGTAGAACGAGCGGCTCGGCGGATACGGCGTCACGTCCTGGAAACGTCCCAGGGCCTGGTTACCGAAGTTCGAGACCTCCGGGTCGAGACCAGAGTACCGCGTCCAGGTGTAGAGGTTCCGCCCGCTCAGGTCGATGCGCGCGTTCGACACGCGGCCAGCGAACAGGCGACCGGTGAGGTCGTTCGGCAGCTCATACCCGAGCGTGATCTCGCGCAGCTTCACGAAGCCGGAGTTCTCGACGTACACCGCGCGACCCTTGCGGAACTCGCGGATGCGTGCGTTACCGACCGCCGTGTCCGCCAGCAGCCCGCCGTCGAAGTAGTTGTTCGTCAGGTTGATCCCGAGACCGCCCTTCCGCCAGTCGACCAGCGAGGAGAAACGGAACGGACCGACGTTCACGTCGTTGTTGAAGCCCATCTGGTAGTCGGGCGCCGAGTTCCCCATGAAGGTGAGGACACGGTTCGCCGCCGGGCACGACACGACGCCGGTCTTGGGGTTGGTCACCAGGCCCCTGCAGCCGTTGACCGCCTGGAGCACGGTGATCAGCTGTCCCTGCTGTACGAACGCATTGCCGAAGCGGCTGCCGAACGATCCCGACACCGGGATGAAGGGTGCCACCGGGAGCTGCGTCACCTTCCCCTTGTTGCTGGCATAGGTGGTGGTCGAGATCCACTCGACACGGCCCATCTGGATCGGCGTCATGCCGAGCTCGATCTCGGTGCCGTGCGTGACGATCTGACCGCCGTTGATCCACTGGCTCGAGAAGCCGGTGGACGGAGCGATCGTCGCCTGGAGGAGCAGCTTATCGATCTGCTTCCGGAACTGTGTGGCCGAGAGCCGGCCCCGGCCGCCGAAGATGGTCCAGTCGAATCCGCCTTCCGTCTCCGTCGCCTGTTCGGGCTGAATGCTCGGCGCACCGATCACGGTCGAGGCCCGATAGCCCGTCGCGCCTTCCTCGATGAGACTCGTGAGGAAGGTGTACTTGCCCTGCGTCGGCTGATTGCCCGCCTTGCCGAACGCAACGCGCAGCTTCATCTCGTCCGTCGCCGGCGGCAGCCAGGGGAGCCGGTACGAGGCCGAGAACTTCGGATACGAGTAGAACTTCTTCGGGTCGCCGTTGTTGCTCGTCCGCTCGGCGTTGACGCCGGCGGTGAGGAGCATGCGCTCACCGAGGGTGAGGAACTCCTCCTGCGCGAAGAACGACAGCGCCTTGACGAGGTCCTGCGATTCCGTCGAGACGACCTGCGTCGACGCGGCGACGTTGGTCACGCCGGGGAAGACGCCGTGGCCCGTCGTCGCGAGCACGTCGAACTGACGACGATCCTGGCGGAAGCCCGCCGAGGTGGTCGCCGTGAACAGGCTGCGGATGAGGCGGTGGTTGAGCGATCCCGAAAGGTTCGCGTTCACCACGTTGCCCTGGCTGTTGACGATGGTGCCCGGAAGCGCGTTGGCCTGCTCGATGTAGAGCGTCGCCGGGGCAATGATCTTCGCGTTGTCGCTGTAGGCGTCGACGCCGCCGATCATCGTGAAGTCGAGGGTCTGCTTCTCACCGGTCAGGATGTTGAACGTCCCCGTCGAACTGCCGAGGAGGCGATAGACGTTTTCCGGCGTCTTGACCTGCTCCGCGACCTGGAAGGGGTTGTTCCCCTGCACCGCGTCGACTCCGCGCGGGAAGGTCCCGTCGGGACGGCGGCGCAGGTCGAGGAACGAGGGAGTCTGCGAGAACGTCGTGTACGGATTGATGCCCGTGTTATCGTTGCCGCTGACGCCGCGCTGGGTGAGGCTGTGGATGAGCTCCGTGTTCGCGCGGATGTTGAGGCGCGAGCCGAACTGCTGGCCGAGGTTCACGCGGAGCGACTGCTTGTTGTAGAAGTCGTTCCTGACCAGACCGCCGTCATGCTGGGCGAGGCCGGAGACGAAGAAGTTCGTCCCACCCTGCGTCGCGCCGCGGAGCGAGGCGACCGTCTGGTAGTTGAACGGATTCTCGCCGTAGAGCTGCTTCTGGTAGTCGTTGCACTTGTTCGTCGCCGCGCCGAAGCCCGTGCTGTCGAAGCCGGCGTCGTCGACCTCCTGGGCGCTGTGGAAGCAGCGAATGCCGATCGTGTTCGAGATCGCGGAGGTTCCGAAGCGCTGGGCGACGTCGATCGAGGTCTTGCCGGCGCGGCCGCGCTTGGTCGTGATGACGATGACGCCATTCGTTCCGCGCGAGCCGTAGATCGACGACGCCGAGGGCCCCTTCAGGACCTGGATGCTCTCGATATCGTTCGGGTTGATGTCGGCGGCGCGGTTGACGCGCTGATCCTGCGACGACGGCGCCGTGCCGCCGGCCGCCTGCGTGATCGCATTCAGCCCGTTCGCGATCGCCGAGTTGTCGACGATGACGCCGTCGACGACGTAGAGAGGGGAGAAGTTCGAGTTGATGG
>JABFXM010000408.1 GCA_013361745.1 Gemmatimonadaceae bacterium
GAGCGGCTCGCCGATCAGCCCACGCCGGACCGCGCTCGACCAGAGACTCTCGCCGCTCGACCCGAGCAGTCGCTCGAGTGCATCGGGTGGCAGGAGCTCTGCGAGCACCGGCAGCAGCCAGCGGTCGCGCGGCCCGGGCGTGAGTGGTTCGCTGGTCATCGGACCGCACGATGGCCGCGTCGCTCCGAACGACCATCACCGTCATCGCCCGCGCGGGGGCGTTCGGTCGCCGCCAGGCGAGGAAGCTACAGCACGCTCCAGAACTCGCGCGCGACGTCGACCGAGAAGGTCCACCGTCCGTCGCGCAGGCCACGGGCGACGTCGACGCGCAGAAACTCGAACGGCGAGAGCACGCCGACGCCGACGGAAGGGTAGATCCCGCCGCGTCCCGACGGCGATGCGATGGGACGGTCGACCCAGATCGCATGCGCGAACGGCGCGAGGTGCGCCTCGCCCGGGGCCCGCCCGAAGCGCCCGAGATCGATCGGGACGAAGGGCACGGGGAGCCGCAGCTCGACGTGCTGCGTGACGCCGGCCCGCGCCACGAACGAATGGAAGTCGTACCCCGGTCCGGAGGTCGGGCCGCCTAGGAAGACGAGCTCCTGGGGGGGGATCACGTCGCGCGATCCCGCGGCGGCTACCGTCGTGCGCAGCGCCAGCGTCGTCCTGCCTAACGGTCGGTCGGCGGAGAGTCGCGCCGCGCCGCGGAGGACGCGCGCACGGGGGCGCAGGGCGTCGTCGCCGCGCATGTCGCTCCAGCGAAGCTGCGCGTCCCCCTGTAACGCGAAGTCGAGAGGCACCTTCGAGGTCGGCCGCTCGAGCGACAGTACGACGCGCGGCCCGTGCTGCGCCCTCGCCGCGAGCGTCGGCCCGTAGCGGCCGGTCGCCGGCGTCGCGTGGACCGCGAGCGGCCGCTGTCGCTCGAGCGAACCCTCGAGCCGCCAGACGAGCCCCGACTGCCAGCTCCAGATCGCGCGGGCACCCACCGAGCGTACGCCGTACGGGTCGGTGTAGTCGCTCCCGAACTCCTGCGCGGCGACGCTGTTGCGCACGAGCGACACCTCGGGCTCGTCCCCCACCTCGCGGAAGTCGTCCTGTGCGACGAGGTCGAACCCGCTCCCGCTCGCGCGGCGCCAGAGGATGCTCCCCCGCCCCTTCACCCGCGCGTCGTCGATCCCGTAGCGTCCGGCGACGCCGAGGGTGACGCCATGCCCGACATGTGCGGCGAGCGCGGTCCCGACCGCGAGTCCCTCGACGCGATTCACCCGCGCGAGGTCGGACACCCCGCGCGCCGCGATCGCGCCCCCTCGCGCCCGCGCGAGCGCCTGCTGGCGGACGAGCGCGCGCGCTTCCTCCTGCACGCGGCGCACGTCCTCGTCCGTCACCGCTCGCACGTCGCTCGGCAGCGAGTCGAGTATCCTGCCGCTGAACCCCTCGCGGAGCCGTTCGCGCGGCTTGCCGTAGGCGATCTCGGGGCCGATGAAGAAGGTGATCGGGATGCCCTTATTCACGTCGTAGCAGCAGATCTCCCAGCGCCCGCGAATGATCCCGCGCACCGGGTACTCCATCCAGGTGCCCGTGCGCCTGATCTCGACCTCCTGCCGGCTCGGGAGCCAGAACCGTCCCTCGACGAGCGAGCTCTCGAGGACGACGGAGATGTCCTCGAGCGCCTTGTCGCGGAGCGCGGCGCGGGTGAACGAGAACGCCATGCGCACCACCTGCGCCGTCTCCCGCTCGACGAACACGGCACCGACGAGCCGCGGCAGGGTGTCGACCTTCGGGCGCACGCGCACGATGTCCACCGTGATCGTCCGCCCCGGATAGCTGATGCGCAGCGAATCGCCGACGCTGAAGTCGTAGTCGCGCAGACCCGCCGCCGAGAGCGGATGCGGGACGTCGAGCACCTCGTCGCCCTCTCCGATGCGGATGATGTCGGGGAAGTTGTTCTGCACGATGCCGAGGTGGTCGCGATGGTACGCGATGTCGGTCGGCAGGAGGAGCGTGTCGCGCTGCCCCATTATGCGCTGCTTGCTCAGATCGGGCGCGCGCCAGTAGACTTCCAGCGCGAGCTCGTCCGCCTTCACGATGCGCGGCGGCTCACGGAACCCCTCGCCGATCTGCGCGAGGAAGGTGAGATATCCGTGCGCCTGCGCGTGATAGTCGGCCAGTCCCGAGTCGGCGAGCTCGCGAGCGCGTCGCTCCGTCGCCTGGCGGACGAGAGCCAGCGTCCGCTCGTCGTTCCACGCTTGCGCCGCGCCGCGGCGCGACGCCACTCCCACGAGACAGATTGCGGCGACCGCCGCGAGCACCAATCGCCGCATGATTCGCGAATATCGCGGGCGCACCAGCGCCGAACAAGCTCGGCGCCGCGGGACCACGACGCGCGAGGGGAGATGAACTTCGAGAATTTCCGCGAGCGCGCAGCCGACGGCGCGATCGTGCCCGTCTGGCGCGACTGCCTCCTCGACACGGACACGCCCGTCTCGGCGTTCGCGAAGCTCCGGCGCGGTCCCTTCGCCTTCCTCCTCGAGTCCGCGCCCGCGGGCGGCGAGACCTGGTCGCGCTACACCTTCCTCGGCACGGAGCCGCGCGGCGCGTGGCGGCTCGCGGGCGGCGTCGTGCACGACTGGTCGCCCGAGCGCGGCTGGCACAACGAACGGCGCCCGGACGATCCACTCGCCGATCTGCGCGCGCTCGTGGACGCGTACCAGCCGGTGGACGTTCCGGAGCTCGGCGCCTTCTGGTCGGGCGCGGTCGGCTTCTTCTCGTACGACGTGGTCCGGCTCATCGAGAAGCTTCCCGACTCGCGCACCGGAGGCCCGCGGGTTCCCGACGCGCTCTTCGTGTTCACGCGCGCCTTGGTGATCATCGACAATCTCCGCTCGCAGGCGCGCGTCGTCGTCGGCGGTCCCGTCGACCGCGCGGGCGACGAGGCCGCGCTCCGTGCCGCCTACGACGACGCGGCGCGCACGATCGACGAGACGATCGCGCGCCTGCGCTCGCACCGCGAGCTTCCCGCGCTCGACCTCGACCGCGACGCGCGCCCGGCGACCGGTCGCTCGACCTACGACCGGACGAAGTTCATGTCCGACGTCGAAAGGATCCGCGAGTACATCTTCGCCGGCGATGCCTTCCAGGTGCTCCTCGCGCGCCGCATCGTCGTTCCGCACGATTTTCCGGGCGAGGCGCTCTATCGCGCGCTCCGCGCGCTGAATCCCTCGCCGTACATGTACCACCTCGTGCTCGACGGGATCGAGCTCGTCGGAAGCTCGCCGGAGCTGCTCGTCCGCGTCGCGGGGAGCCGCGTGACGGTGCGCCCGATCGCCGGCACGCGCCCCCGCGGTCGCACGCCCGGCGAGGACGAGGCGCTCACCGCCGAGCTGCTCGCCGACGAGAAGGAGCGGGCCGAGCACATCATGCTCGTCGACCACGGCCGCAACGTCGTCGGCAGGATCGCGCGCTACGGCAGCGTCGAGGTGACGGACCTGATGACGGTCGAGCGTTACTCGCACGTGCTGCACATCGTGAGCGAGGTCCGGGGGACGCTCCCCGCGAACGCGAGCGCGATCGACGTCTTCCGCGCGGTCTTCCCCGCGGGGACGATGACCGGCGCGCCGAAGGTTCGCGCGATGCAGATCATCGACGAGCTCGAGCCCGAGCCCCGCCGTGCCTACGCGGGCGCGGTCGGCTACATCGCGGCCGGCGACCGCCGGATGGACCTCGCCATCACGATCCGCACCTGCGTCATCGCCGGCGGCGAGGCGTCGGTGCAGACCGGCGCCGGGATCGTCGCCGATTCGGTCGCCGAGCGTGAATGGGAGGAGACCGAGAACAAGGCGCGGGCGATGCTGACAGCGATCGGTCAGGTCCGGAAGGCTCTCGGGAGCGTCCCGGCGTGACCTGACGAAGCGTGACCGGTCCGTAATAGGGACGGCGGCTATGCGTCGGGCCATGCTCTCGTCATATTTGTCGCGATGGCTTTCAAGCTGATCAGCACCGAAGGGGAGCAGACGTTCGAGCTCCGGTCCGGGGGCACGCTCGTCGTCGGCCGCGCGCTGACGAGCGACATCCCCGTGCTCGACCCGACCATCTCGCGCCGGCACGCCGAGGTCGCGTGGGATGACAGCGGCGTGCACGTCCGCGACCTCGGCTCGAGCAACGGGACGTTCCTCAACGGCGTGAAGATCGAGGCGGCGAAGCTCTCGCCCGGCGACGTCATCACCTTCGGGAAGGTTCCCTTCCGCCTGAAGGAGATCGCGACCGATCCGCGCGCGCACGTGATCGACACGCCGACCTCCTTCGGCGCGCCGCTGCCCGCCGGCGCGACGATCATCCGCAAGCTTCCCCGGCGTGACTCGCGGCAGCCCTTCGCGGCGATGCGCACCAGCGGCGCCGCGCGCGTCGTCGAGGAGACCGCGCCGATCCCCGTCGACGACAAGAGCGAGCAGAAGCTGGCGCTGCTGCTCGAAGTGTCGAAGGGGCTGACCAGCGCGGTCGACGTCGACGCGCTGCTCGAGAAGATCGTCGGCGAGGTCTACAAGATCCTCGACGTCGATCGCGTCGCCATCCTGCTCGCCGACGAGCGCGGCGACCTCCAGCCGAAGATCGCGCGGGACAAGCGCGGCCTCACGGCGGGACGGATGGTGCCGCAGTCGATCGTGCGCAAGGTCGTCGAGGAGAAGGTGGCGATCCTCTCCGACAACACGCTCGAGGACCAGCGCTTCGGCGGGCAGTCCATCGTCATGCAGCGTGTGCGGTCGGCGATGTGCGGTCCGCTCATCGGCAGCGAGGATCGCGTGCTCGGCGTGCTGTACGTCGACAATCTCACGACCGCGCATCGCTTCAGCGAGGACGACCTCGAGTTCCTCATCGCCTTCGCCGGGATCGCCGGCGTCGCGATCGAGAACTCGCAGTTCGCGGATCGCATCCGTCGCGAGACGCTCGCGCGCAGCAACTTCGAGCGCTTCTTCGCTCCCGGGCTGGCGGCGCGGATCGCCAGCTCGCCGGACGCGGTGAAGCTCGGCGGCGACAAGCGGCAGGTCGCGGTGCTCTTCAGCGACATCCGCGGCTTTACCGCGCTCTCCGAGACGATGACGCCGGACGAGATCGCACGCCTGCTCACGGAGTACTTCACCGAGATGGTGGAGTGCGTGTTCAGGAACGGCGGCACGCTCGACAAGTTCATCGGCGACGCGGTCATGGCGCAGTGGGGCGCGCCGATCGGCGAGCCGGACGACGCGGACCGCGCGATGCGCGCGGCGATCGAGATGATGACGGCGCTCGGCGAGCTGAATGCGCACTGGCGCACCGCGGGAAAGCCGGAGCTGGCGATCGGCATCGGCCTGAACTTCGGCGAGGTGTTCGCCGGCAACATCGGCTCCGAGCGGCGCCTCGAGTTCACCGTCATCGGCGATACCGTGAACACCGCGAGCCGGCTCTGTTCCGCGGCCGACGGCGGGCAGATCCTGCTCTCCGACGATTTCCGGCGCGCGCTCCGCGAGCCGCCGACCCTCGTCGAGCATCCAGCGATCGAGCTGAAGGGAAAGACGCAGCGGATTCCGCTCTACCGCGTCGCGACGCCGTGAGGCGGTCGCTCGACGCGGCCCCTCCCGGCTATCTGCACGTCTCGATCGCGCGCCGGCGCGCGATCGTACGCGCGCGCGAAGCAGCCGACATCCGCGACATCCTCACCTGGCGCACCCTGCACGACTGGGCGTCGCACGTCCCCGACGCGCGCGAGTACGTCGGACGCGAGTTCGCCTACGGCGTCGCGCTCCCCTCGAGCGGAACGCGCGTGGTCGTGCGCCACGCGCGTCACGGCGGGGCACTGCAAGGGCTGACGCAGGATCTCTGGATCGGCGCCGGCCGCGCTCCATACGAGCTCATGGCCGCGACGCGCCTCGACGCAGCCGGAGTGCCCACGCCGCGATTCGTGGCCTACGCGGTCTACCGAGCGGCCCTCGGCCTTTCGCGCGTGGACGTCGCGGTGGAGGAGATCCCCGACGCCCGCGATCTCGCCGCGGTCGTCGCCGAGCGCGGGGGCTTCGACGACACGCTGCTCGAGCCGGTGGCGGTGCGCCTCTCCACCCTCGCGCGCGCCGGCGCCCGGCACGAGGATCTCAACCTCAAGAACGGACGCGTGACGACGCACGACCCGACCGCCGCCTGGGCGATCGACGTCGACCGCGTCGTGTTCGGCGCGCCGCGCGTCCGCGCGCTCGAGGCGAACATCGCGCGGCTCGCGCGCTCGGCGCGGAAGTGGCGGCGCGGACACGCGCTCCCCTTCGGCGAGGACCGGCTCGGCGCGCTCGCCAGGCGAGCGCGTGAGCTCGGAGCGC
>JABFXM010000340.1 GCA_013361745.1 Gemmatimonadaceae bacterium
GGCGAAGGGGCCGAGGCGAAGTGGACGCTCGACACGCTCTACTTCGGCGGCGGCACCCCGTCGCGGCTCGGCGCCGAGGGGATCGCACGCGCGATCGAGCTCGTTCGCGCGCACGGCACCCTCGATGCGGGCGCGGAGGTCACGATCGAGGCGAACCCGGAGGACATCTCGCCGGAGACGGCGCGCGGGCTCCGCGCGGCCGGCGTCAATCGCGTCTCGCTCGGCGTGCAGTCGTTCGACGACGAGACGCTCGGCTGGATGCATCGCGTCCACGATTCGGCGCGCGCGGAGCGCGCGGTGGACGAGCTGTGCGAGGCCGGGATCACGAACATCTCGCTCGACCTGATCTTCGCGCTGCCGGGCGAGGCGGGGTCGCGGTCGTGGGAGCGCGACGTCGAACGCGCGCTCGCGCTCGAGCCGCCGCACGTCTCGCTCTACGGGCTGACCATCGAGGAGCACACACCGCTCGGGCGAGCGCGGTCGCGCGGCGGCGTGACGGAAGCCGCGGAGGAGCGCTACGAGGCGGACTTCCTGCACGCGCACGCGGCGATGACCGCGGCGGGCCTCGAGCATTACGAGGTGTCCAACTTCGGGCGGTCCGGTCTCCGCTCGCGCCACAACTCGGCGTACTGGCGGCTCGTGCCCTACGCGGGGCTGGGGCCGGGTGCGCACGAGCTCCGCGTCGAAGGCGGCCACCACGAGCGGCGCTGGAACGACGGCGCGTACGCATCCTGGGTGCGTTCGCTCGCGGCGGGACGCGACCCAGTCGCCGGGTCGGAGACGCTCGGCGCGGAGAACCGCATCGCCGAAGAGGTGTATCTCGGGCTGCGGACCATCGAGGGGCTCGAGCTGCGGCCCGCCGAGGTCGCGCGGGTATTGCCGTGGGTGAGCGAAGGGTGGGGCGAGCTGGACGACCGTCCGGATGGCGGAGCGAGGCTCACGCTCTCCCCGCTCGGGTGGCTGCGGCTGGACGCCCTCGCGGCCGACTTGACGGCATTCCGAAGTCGTTAGCATATTTCAACTTATGCCTATTCCGGAGCTCAGCGATCGCGAGCGACGAGTACTCGAGGCCGTCATCCGGACATACGTGCAGACCGCGGAACCCGCGGGGTCGCGCACCCTGTCCCGACGGTTCGGGCTCGGCGTGTCGCCGGCGACGATCCGGAACACGATGAGCGATCTGGAGGAGAAGGGCTTTCTCTTCCACCCGCACACCTCGGCGGGGCGCGTCCCCACCGACATGGCGTACCGGGTGTACGTCGATTCGCTCATGCGCCTGCCGACGCCACCGGTGGACGAGGGCGAGCGCGTCCGGCTCCACGAGCAGATCAAGAGCGGGGGGTCGGCGATCGAGGCGATCATAGCGCGCGCGGCGCAGTCGCTCGGCGTGCTGACGCAGGAGCTCGGCGTCGCGCTCGGTCCGCGGCTCGACCAGGCAGTGCTCGAGCGGATCGAGCTGATCCGGCTCTCGGCCGAGCGCATCCTCATGGTCCTGACACTGAAGGCGGGAGTGGTGCGGACCGTCTTCGTCGAGGTCCCGGGCGAGATCGCGGACCAGGCGCTGGCGCACGTCGCGCTCGTGCTGAACGAGCGGCTCGGCGGGCTCTCGCTCCAGGAGATCCGCTCGTCGTTGGGCAGCCGGCTGCGCGACGCCGGGAGCGAGAGCGGCTCACGCGAGCTGCTCAACATCTTCGTGCAGGAGGGGGAACAGCTCTTCGACACCCCCGCGCCGGCGCGCGAGCACTCGGTGGTCCTCGGCCAGGCGAGCGTGCTGGCCGAGCAGCCGGAGTTCGCGCACGCGCCGCAGATGCGCCGCCTGATCGAGCTCACCGAGACTCCCGAGCGGCTGGCCGAGGTGCTGCGGCGCCGCCATGGCACGCAGGGGATCTCGGTGACGATCGGCAACGAGCACGCGGACCCGCGGCTCGAGCGCTTCACCGTGGTCACCGCCGAATACCGCGCCGGCTCCCTTGCGGGGGTGATCGGCGTCATCGGACCGACACGCATGCCGTACGAGAAGGTCGTCTCGCTCGTCCGTCACACCTCGCAGCTCCTCACCGACCTCCTCGATTGACGTTAGGCAGCCATGGCTGATTTCTACGAAGTGCTCGGCATCGCGCGCGGCGCGACCGACGACGAGATCAAGAAGGCCTATCGCAAGATGGCCATGCAGTACCACCCCGACCGCAACAACGGGTCGAAGGACGCCGAGGAGCGCTTCAAGCTCGTGAGCGAGGCGTACGACGTGCTGCGCGACCCGAACAAGCGTGCCGTCTACGATCGCTACGGCGAGGCGGGGTTGCGCGGCGGCGGCGGAATGGGCGGGTTCCATCACGTCGATCTCTCCGAGGCGCTGAGCATCTTCATGCGCGACTTCGGCGGCTTCGGGGGCTTCGAGGACATGCTTGGCGGCCGTCGCGGCGGGGCGGCGTCGCGAACCGGCGCCGACGTCAAGGTGACGGTGGAGCTGACGCTGCTCGAGTCGGCGACGGGCGTCGAGCGCGCGATCCCGCTCAAGCTGCTCGACCCGTGCGACCGGTGCGCCGCGTCGGGCGCGGAGCCGGGCACGACACCGCAGCGCTGCACCACCTGCCAGGGAACGGGCGAGGTGCGGCGCGCGCAGCGGTCGTTCTTCGGCCAGTTCGTGAGCGTCTCGCCCTGCCCGACCTGCAGCGGGCAGGGGACGGTGATCGCCTCGCCGTGCAAGAAGTGCAAGGGCGAGGGGCGCGTCCGCGGGGAGAAGACCATCAACGTCCGGATCCCGCCGGGTGTCGCGACGGGCCAGTACATGACGCTGCGCGGAGTGGGCAACGCCGGACCGCGCAACGGCGAGCGCGGCGACGTCATCGTCGTCTTCGACGTCGAGGAAGATCCGCGATTCGAGCGCGACGGCGAGGACCTGTACACCGAAGTCCTCCTCTCCTACCCGAAGCTGGTCCTCGGCGCCGACATCGAGGTGCCTAACGTCACGGGGGCGATCACCCTCCGCGTGCCGCCGGGGACGCAGAGCGGTCAGGTGTTTCATCTGCGCGGCCGGGGCCTGCCGCGCGTGAACTCCGGCGGCGTCGGCGACCTGCACGTGCGCGTGCAGCTCTGGACGCCGGACGCGGTGAGCAGCGAGGAGAAGGAGCTGCTGGAGAAGCTGGCGACCTTCGAGAAGAATCCACCCGCGACGCGCGACAAGGGCTTCTGGGCGAAGATGCGCGAAGCGCTCGGCGCGTGAGCGATCGATGACGGGCTGGCACTCACTCCGGGTTCGACCCGCCGGCGATCGGGAGACCGTCGCGGCGGCGCTCTTCGCCGCGGGCTCGCAGGGACTGCACGAGGATGGTGACGCGCTCGTCACGCACTTCCCGCCCGAGACCGACCTCGAGGCGGTGCGGACCGCGGTGCGCGACGCCGACGCGGGCGCGACGATCGAGATGAGCGAGACGCCCGACGTCGACTGGAGCGAGGCCTGGAAGCACGGCGTCGGCGCGCAGGAGCTGGGTGACCTCGCGGTCGTCCCGCCCTGGCTCGCGGAGGGGCGGGACCCGGCGACGACGGTCGTGATCGACCCCGGGATGGCGTTCGGCACGGGCGAGCACCAGACGACGCGCTGCGTCGTGCGGCTGATGCAGCCGATCATCCGGCCGGGAGACTCGGTCGCCGACCTCGGCGCGGGGAGCGCGGTGCTGGCGATCGCGGCGGCGAAGCTCGGCGCGGCACGCGTCATCGCGATCGAGATGGACCCCGATGCGATCGAGAACGCGGAGGAGAACGTCGCGCGGAACGGCGTCGCCGACCGGGTGAGCGTGGTCGAGGGTGACGCGGGGGTTCTGCTGCCGCTCGTCGCGCCGGTGCGCGTGGTGCTCGCGAACATCCTCTCCTCGGTGCTCATCGAGCTGCTGCCGGCGATCCGCGCCGCGCTCGCGCCGCGCGGGCAGGCGATCCTGAGCGGGATCCTGTACGAGGAGCGCGACCACATGCTCGCCGTGCTCGACGAGGATTGGCAGGTGGAGGACGAGGCGCGCGAGGGGCAGTGGTGGAGCGTCGCGGTCGTGCGCCGTTAGGCAGCCGGTGAGCGCCGATCGCGGTCTTCCCGTCGCCACCTTCTTCGCCGCGGAGCCCGTGGCCGCGGGCGCGACGGTCTCGCTCGACGAGGACGCCGCGCACCACGCGCGCGTGCGGCGGCTGGACGTCGGCCACCGGATCCGCCTCCTCGACGGCGGCGGATCGATCGGACATGGGACGCTCGTGCGGCTGGCGAAGGCGCACATGCAGGTGGAGGTCGCGACGGTCGAGCGCGTCGAGCCGCCGCCGGAGGTCCACATGCTGGTCCCCGTCGCCGATCGGGAGCGGATGCTGCTCCTCGCGGAGAAGTGCGCGGAGCTCGGCGCGGCGAGCTGGCGGCCGGTGCTCTGGCGTCGCTCGCGGAGCGTCTCGCCGCGCGGGGAGGGAATGACCTTCCACGCGAAGGTGCGCGCGCGGATGATCGGGGCGCTGGAGCAGAGCGGCAATCCGTGGCTGCCGGCGCTGTATCCGGAATCGACGGTGGAGCGAGCGATCGCCGCGGCGCCGCGCGGCGCGCGCGTGGTGCTCGATGCGTCGGGCGACTCGATGGTCGGGACGGAGATGATCGCGCCCCTCTGCGTGGCCGTCGGTCCCGAGGGCGGGATCGAGCCGGACGAGCGTGACCTCCTCCTGACCGCGGGGTGGTTGCCGGTGGCCGTGGGGCGCACCACTTTACGCTTCGAGACCGCGGCGATCGCCGCACTGGCGATCGCGCGCGCGGCGCTCGACCGTACATCGGAGCCGACGATTGGCTGAGGGCTGTCTATTCTGCCGCATCGTGCGCGGCGAGATCCCGGCGAAGCTCGTTGCCGAGGACGACCACTGCGTCGCCTTCCGCGACATCAACCCGCAGGCGCCGACGCACGTGCTGGTCGTGCCGCGCGAGCACGTCGCGTCGCTGGACGAGGCGACGGATCCCGCGCTCGTCGGCCGACTCGCGCTCTTCGCGGCCGAGATCGCGCGGCGTGAGGGGATCGCGGCGCGCGGCTACCGGACGGTGTTCAACACCAACGCCGAGGCGGGGCAGACGGTGTTCCACCTGCATCTGCACCTGCTCGGCGGGCGCCACATGAGCTGGCCGCCCGGATGACCTCCGCCGCGCGGAGCCGGGCGACGCTGTGCAGCGTGAGCGCCCTCGCCGCGCTGGTGGTCGCGTGCATCCGTCCGGTGTCGGTGCCGATGGCGAGCGTCCCCGCGAAGACGGCGCTCGACTGCTTCGTGCCGTCGGAGGACGACTACGCGGTGAACATCGTCGTCCGCGACACGAGCTTCCGCGACTCGACCTGGCTGCGCCCGATCCTCGGCGAGATCGCGCGGAACTGGCCGGTGACGCTCCCGCTGCCGAAGCTCTCGGCGGACGTCTCGCTGCAGCTCCTGCGCGACGGGCGGGCGCTCGAGCCGCGGATCGTCCGTCCCTCGCACGTCCGCGACTTCGACCGGCGCGCGCTCGACGCGGTGAAGGCGGCGGTGAGCGACACGCTCTGGCCGATCCCCACGCGCTACAAGCACGACACGGTGGACGCGCTCGTCCGCTTCGGCGCGCAGGACATCGATCGCGCGATCGTGCAGACGTGGTACAGCGTCATCAAGCCGCCGAGACCCTCGCGCGACAACCCGCAGCCTGACTACCCGCCCGACAAGCGCGCCGGCCAACAGGTGATCGCCGGCTTCACCGTCGACTCGCTGGGTACGGTCGACTCGACGTCGATCGTGATCCTCAGCTCGACGGACGAGGACTACGCCGCGGCGGTGCTCGCGGTGCTCCCGCGATGGCGATTCTCGCCGTCGACGGTGCGGGGGTGCAGGGTGGCGCGGACGATCAAGTGGGAGTTCACTGGAAAGTGAGGCCGTGAGGGCAGGTGGCACGAGGCTAGTGTCATGACTTCTGAATGATGAGGCGGAAGGCTGGAGGCTGGAGGCTGGAGGCTGGAAGCAACCACGTCGCGTCCAGCCTCCAGCCTCCAGCCTCCTGCTTCCTGCCTCCTGCTTCCTGCCACCGCAGCGATGACACCAGCCTCGTGCCTCCTGCGATCCGGCAGTTATGCCTTTCGCGCCGAGCCATTAGACTGATCGCATGTCCGAACTATTCACTCGTCTGCAGTCCGAGCTGGTGTCCGCGCGCAAGGCGCAGGACAAGCCGCGGACGCTGCTGCTGTCGACCATCATCTCCGACGCGAAGAACCGGAAGATCGAGTTGATGCGCGATCTCACGGATGACGACGTCGTCGACGTGATCCGGAAGGGGATCAAGCGGCGGAAGGAATCGGTGGA
>JABFXM010000185.1 GCA_013361745.1 Gemmatimonadaceae bacterium
GCGGTCGACGTCGTGGACGCGGGACGCGGCGCGCACGCGGCGGCCGTGAGCAGCGCGGCGCTGACGAGAGCTCGATTCATCGTGGGTGGGAGGCGGGAGAGGAGCCGGCGCGCGGACGGCTCGCGATCCGCGCGCAGAGGAGCATGGCGTGAATGAAGCTCGACGGATCCGCGCGGCCGGTGCCGGCGATGTCGAGCGCCGTTCCATGGTCGGGCGACGTCCGCGGGAAGGGGAGCCCGAGGGTGACGTTCACCGCGCTGCCGAAGGACGCGACCTTGATCGCGGTCATCCCGACGTCGTGGTACGGAGCGATCACCGCGTCGAAGGCGCCGCGCATCGCGCGCACGAAGACCGTATCTGCGGGGAACGGTCCGGCGACCCCGGCCTCGCGCGCGGCGGGGGCGAGCAGCTCGTCGTCCTCGCGACCGAACCGTCCGCCGTCGCCGGCGTGCGGATTCAGCGCGCAGAGCGCGATGCGGGGCTGGTCGATGCCGAACCACTCGCGGAGCCCGGCGCGCGTCACTTCGGCGGCATCGACGATCGCGCGGCGATCGAGCCGGCGGGGCACGTCCCGCAGCGGGATGTGCGTCGTCGCGAGCACGACGCGCAGCGTGTCAGACGCCAGCATCATCGCGACGCGCACGCCGGCGATCGCGGCGAGCATCTCGGTGTGCCCGGGGAAATCGTAGCCCCCGGCGAGGAGCGCGTTCTTGTCGAGGGGCGCGGTGACGATGCCATCGACCTCCCCGGCCAGCGCCATGCGCGCCGCGCGCTCCACCGCCCGCCCGGCGAAGGCGCCCGCCTCGGCCAACGACGCCCCGGCGCGCCAGCTGCCTAACGCTTCGTCGACCTCGACGCCGGCGCCGGCGGGGCCGATCACGTACGGATCGCACGCCGACCGCACGCGCTCGTCGGCGAGCGCGCGAGCGACGATCTCCGGACCGATGCCCCGGGGATCGCCGAGGGTGACCGCGAGCCGCGGCCGCGTCACGCTAGATGCGGATCGACACGTAGGTGGACTGCCGCAGCTGATCGAGCAGGCGGCGCATCGCCTTCTCCTGCGACAGCTGGTCGCGAATCCGGCCGCGGAGGTCGTCGATGGTGTAATCGCCGCCCTCGACCGACGAGAGGAGCGAGACGATGACGAACTTCGCGCCACGGCGAGGATCCTCGATCCGGAAAGGGTCGGTGATGTCGCCCGCCTTTTTCCCCTCGAGCGCGGCCGCGTACTCGGGCGGCAGCTGCGAGCGTTCCCACGGATCGAACGCGCCGCGCAGCTCCATCGGATCGTGGTGCCGGCGCGAGAGCGAGTCGAAGGGCACGCCCTTGCGCAGCGAGTCGGCGACCGCGATCGCCTCCGCCCGCGCCGCCGCGACCGCCGCCGAGTCGATCGTCGGACGGATGAGGATGTGGCGCACCTTCACCTCCGCCGGCTGCACCCGGTCGACCTTGATGATGTGGAACCCGAACGGCGTCTCCACCACCGGGCTCACCTGACCGGGCTGCAGCGCGAACATCCACTGCTCGAACTCGGGCACCATGCTGCCGCGGCGATTCCAACCGAGATCGCCGCCCTGATCCTTGCTCGGATCCATCGACTCGCGCTTCGCGATCAGCGCGAAGTCGCCGCCGCGCTTGATCTCGGCGAGCAGCGACTCGGCCTTCACGCGCGCCACCTCACGAGCCGCGGCCGAGGGCTTCGTCGCGACGACGATCTGACGGAAGGTGACGGTCGCGGGACGCTTCGGGAGGTCGGCCTTCCGCTCCTGGTAGGTCTTCGTGACCTCGCTCTCCGACACGCCGACCTGCACGAGCTTCCCGTCGGCCTTCAGCTTCGAGATGAGCTGCTGCTGCAGCGCGGAGCGGCGCGCCTCGTCGGTGAGGCTCCGGCGGTACTCCTCGGGGTTGCCGAAGCCCGCCTTCTTCAGCTCCGCGCGGTACTGCTCCTCGGTCTCGAACTGACCGCGGACGCGCTTGATCTGGCTCTCGACGGTCGCCGCGAGATCGGCGTCGGCGACGGTCACGTGCTCGTCCTTCGCCTTCTGGACGAGCACCTCCTCGTCCACCAGCTCGTCGACGATCTGGCGCAGCAGCTTCGCCTGCCCCGCCGAATCGGGCGGAAGCTGGAGCCCCTGCGAGCGGCGGACGTTCACCGCCTCGATGACGTTCGAGTAGAGGATGGCGTGGTTGCCGACGACGGCGACGACGCGGTCGACGGGAATCGCACGTCCGACGGGAACGACCGCCGCGCTCGAGTCCTGTGCGCCGAGCGGGCGGGTGACGAGCGCGGGCGTCGCGACTGCGACGAGGGCAGCGAAGAGAATTCGTGACATGATTTCAAGATACCCGCTGCGCCGCACCGGGGTCCGGAGCGGGAAAAGGCGCGTGGCGGGCCGGTGACCGGCCCGCCACGCGGGGACCTGCTCAGGGCTGCTGCTGACCGGCGCCCGCCGGCGGAGCCGACTGCGGCAGCGGGACATCCGACCTCGGCTGCGCGGCGCGACCCGTGGAGTCGGAGCTCGCGCGTGCCTTCTGCGCGCGCTCGAAGGCGCGGTCGATTCCCTGCGGGATGATCTTCGCGTCGTACTTGCTGCGCAGGATCTGCGTCAGCTCGCCGGGAACGGCCGCGTACTGCTTGCGACCGGCGACGAGATCGTCGAGGTACTGGTTGACGCGCTCGCCGGCGATCTTCTCGCGCTCTGCGGCGTTCTTCCCCGCCTGCGCGAGCGCGGTCGGGTCGACGCCGAGCTGCTGCCAGAGCTGCACCACGACCTGCTTCACCTGCTCGTACATCTGCGCCTTCTGCGTCGTATCGACGTCGATGTGCATGCTGTCGGCGCGACGGAGCATCAGGTTGTTGCGGACCATCGCCTTCACGAGGTCGGGGAGGAGCGAGTCCGGCGCATTCTGGATCTGCGGCACGAGCTGCTCGGGAAGGGTCGCCGACCAGCGCACGAACTGCGCGGCGGTGAAGTCACCCGCCGACGAGGTCGCGAGGACGGTGTTGTCCTTCCGGTACGAATCGGGATCGCGCATGATCGCCTTCACCTTGCCCGGCGCGTCCTTCTTCACCTGGATCTTCCCCGACTGCTCGAGCTGCGCGACGTAGGTGCTCTCGGCGCCGCGCGAGGAGTTCTTCGCGAACTCGGCGCTGTAGGCGGCCTTCGCCTGCGACCACGGCAGGCGCTGGATGATGTGGAAGCCGTACTGCGTCTGGACGACCGGCGAGATCTCGCCCGGCTTCAGGTCGCGCGTCGCCGTCTCGAACTCCGGGACCATCTGGCCCGGGTGGAAGGGCGGAAGCAGGCCGCCCTGGCGAGCCGATCCCGGATCCTGGCTGCGGCTCTTCGCCATCGCCTCGAAGTTCGACGGCGTCAGCTGCGCGCGAAGCGACTCGGCCGCCTTGCGCACCGAGTCGACCTGCTGCGGCGTGAAGGGCGCGCCACCGCGCTGCGCCGACTGCGTCAGGAGCAGGATGTGACGCGCGACGAGGATGTTGCCGGTGTTGTAGCCCGCCTCGCTCGCCGAGTCGTGCGGGAGCGACGCCGACACCTGCTGATAGAACTTCTGCAGCTTCTGCTGGGTGATCGCCGGCCACATGGCGTCGTCGATCGCCTTCTTGTCGGTGAGGGTGTCGTTGTGCGCGGCGGCCGCGCCGAGCAGCTGGTACGAGACCCAGACCTTCGTGAAGTCCTCGAAGATCGGCTTCTGCAGCGGAAGCTTCGTTCCGCCGATGATCTGCGCGAGGCGCTCGGAGGAGAGCTCCTGCGTCGCGGCGCGCGCGGCGACGTCGACGTGAGCGGTCATCGCTGCTGAGGTTCGCGCGGCCCGCGCGCCCGCGGCGAGATGCCGTCAGGCGAGCAGCGACCGCCGCGCGCGCACCAGGCCGTCGAGCATCGGCGCGCCGCCGAGCCGGGTGAGCTTGAGCGAGAGTGGATGCGCTCGTCGCACCTCGGCCTGGAACTGAACCTCGTGGAACGCGGCGGACAGCCCCTTCATCCGGGGCACCGCGTCCGGCCTAAAGGTAATACGGGCCTCCGTACCGCGCACAAGGATTCCCTCGACCCGGAGGAGCCCGCCGACGATCCGCAGCATCGCCTGCTGGAGCAGGGTGTCCGCCTGGGCGGGCAGAGGCCCGAAGCGGTCGCGGAGCTCGGCGCGGAGCGCCTCGACCTCGCGCGGCTCGGTGCAGCGGGTCAGCCGGCGATAGACGTCGAGCTTCGCGTCCTGCGAGACGATGTAGTCGTCGGGGAGGTAGGTCGGCACGTCCATCGAGACGTCCGCCGGCACGAGCGCGGGCGCGCCCTCGGCGCGCGTCACGCGATTCACCTGCTCCTCGAGGAGGCGCAGGTAGAGATCGAAGCCAACCGCGTGGACGAACCCCGACTGCTCGGGACCGAGGAGGTTCCCCGCCCCGCGCAGCTCCATGTCCTTGAGCGCGACGCGGTAGCCGGAGCCGAGCTCGGTGTGGTGCTCCAGCACCTGGAGGCGGCGCTCGGCGTCCGGATCGATCTGGTCGGGGACGAGGAGGTAGCAGTAGGCGCGGCGATGCGACCGGCCGACGCGACCGCGCAGCTGGTACAGCTGCGCGAGGCCGAGGTGGTCGGCGCGGTTGACGAACATCGTGTTCGCGTTAGGCACGTCGAGGCCGCTCTCGACGATGAGCGTCGAGACGAGCACGTCGACCTCGCCGTTGACGAAGGCGCGCATGACCTTCTCGAGCTGGTGCTCGCGCATCTGGCCGTGACCGACGGCGACGCGCGCGCGTGGCACGATGCGCCGGATGTGATCGGCGACTCCCTCGATGGTCTCGATCCGGTTGTGGACGAAGAACACCTGCCCGCCGCGATCGAGCTCGCGCGAGATCCCCTCGTCGATCAACCCGTCGTCCCACGGCTCGACGTAGGTGAGCACCGGCGACCGGTCGCGGGGCGGCGTCTGCATCAGCGTCATGTCACGCAGCCCGGCGAGCGACTGGTGCAGCGTACGCGGGATCGGCGTCGCGGTGAGGGTGAGGACGTCGGTCTCGAGGCGCAGCTGCTTCAGCCGCTCCTTGTGCTTCACCCCGAAGCGGTGCTCCTCGTCGACGACGATGAGGCCGAGCGTGGCGAACTTCACGTCCTCGCTGAGCAGCCGGTGGGTGCCGATGACGATGTCGATCTTTCCCTCCGCCAGCTCGGCGAGCACCTTTGCCTGCTCCTTCGGCGTCTGGAAGCGGCTGAGCGTCGCGATGCGGATGGGGAAGTCGGCGAGCCGGTCGCCGAAGGTGCGCGCGTGCTGGTCGGCGAGGATGGTCGTCGGGACGAGGACGGCGACCTGCCGTCCGGACTGCACCGCCTTGAACGCGGCGCGGACGGCGATCTCGGTCTTTCCGTAGCCGACGTCGCCGACGAGCAGGCGGTCCATCGGGCGGACGCTCTCCATGTCGCGCTTGACGTCGGTGGTCGCCTTGCGCTGGTCCGGCGTGTCCTCGAAGAGGAAGGACGACTCGAGCTGGCGCTGCCAGGCGGTGTCGGGGACGTGCTGCGGCCGCGTGGCGATCTGGCGGCGCGCGTAGAGGTCGAGCAGCTCGACCGTCATCTCCTGGATCGCGGCGCGCGTCCTGTCGCGCTGCGCGGCCCAGCGCTTCCCGCCTAACGTGTGCAGCCGCGGCGGCGGCGCGTCGTCGTCCACGTCGCCGGCGGCGCGATAGCGCTCGATCTGGTCGAGCCGGTAGAGCGGGACGTTGAGCCGGTCGCCGCCCTCGTACTCGATCACCGCGACCTCGATCGCGCTCTCCTGCACGAAGGTCGTGACGATCCCTCGATAGATCCCGATGCCGTGCTCGAGGTGCACGACGTAGTCGCCCGGCGTCAGCGCGCTCGCGACGTCGAGCGCGGCGCCCGCGGCGTAGCGGCGCGCGCGCCGCAGCCGTCGCTCGCGGCGGAAGATCTCGTGGTCGGTGAGGATCCACAGGCCGCGATCGGTACTGCCGCTCGGCGGGATGATGAAGCCGCCGTGAAGCACGCCGAGGACGAGCACGGCGCCTCCCCCGCCGCGCTCGCCCTCCGTCAGCAGCTCGTCGAGCCGCTCGCACTGCCCCGCGTTGTCGCAGAGGATGACCGTCGGCATCCCCGATCGCACCAGCCGCCGCAGCCGCGGGATGTCGCGGTCGATCTGGTCGGGCGGCTGCAGCGGGAAGACGATCGAACCCTCGGGCGCCGTCGAGCGGTCGGCCATGCCGATGGTGCCTAACGCGCGGAGCGTGTCGAGCACGTCCGCCGGCGGGTCGAAGAGCTC
>JABFXM010000490.1 GCA_013361745.1 Gemmatimonadaceae bacterium
GGTGCCCTTCACGCGCGAGTTCGCCGGGGTCGCGACGACCGACGCGTGGAACGCGCGCTTCGCCGGAAGCGCGGCGGTGCTCGTCCACGCACCGAGCTGCCCGCTCGACTGGATGACCGCATAGTGCACGTCGGTGCGCGGCGCGTAGGTGCTGTCCGCCCCGCCGGTGACGTACACGACGTTGCTGTTCCCGCTCGTTCCCTCCACCACCGCGAACGCGGCGTCATGGCCGCTCACGCCGACCGGAAGCGCGGTCGTGCTCGTCCACGCGATCGTCGATGGGCTGAACTGCGCGTTCGAGGTGATGGTGAAGGTCATCGGCGTGCTCGAGCCGGTCGCGGTCACGACCTGGATGTCGCCCGTCGCCGCGCCGGAGGGAACCGTCGTCACAATGAAGCCGTCGGTCCAGTCGCCGGGGGCCGCGATCGTCGCCGTGATCTGACCGCCCGCACCGTTCGAGAAGACGACCTTCCCGGTGCCCTGCGTGTCGCCGAACGCCGACCCCTCGATGATGACCGTGCTGCCGACGTTGCCCGAGGGCAGCGTCGCGCCGTTGACGTAGCTCACCACCGGCGCGACGGCCCTGAACGCGCCCGCGAGCTGCGCATTGCTGCCGTCGGCGTTCTTCACCGTCACGGCGTACGACTGCCCGGCCGCGACCCCGGCGGGAACGCGCGCGTAGATCGTCGTCGGGTTGGAGACGGTGACGGAATCCGCGTTGAACGATCCGGCGCTGACCGTCGCGCCGTTACGGAAGTTCGCGCCGGTGAGCGTGAGCTCCGTACCGACGGTGCCGGTAGAGGGACTCACGCCGGCGATGCTGGGAGCGGGACCCTGCGAGGGAGCAGTGGTCTTGTCGCCGCCGCCGCACGCCGCGAGGAGGAGAGCGCCGAGCGCCGCGGGGATCTGGAAAGCACGTCGAGTCATGCGGACCTCTCGATGTCGATTGGGGGGGAAGCCCGCGCGTGCGGGCTCGAACACACTTCATCGCAATAGACCACAGGGTCCGACCGGTGCGTCACGCGGTCGCGAGCGGCTCAGCGCCTTACGCGAGGATTACTCCGTGATGCACTGCACACGCGACGAGTGGTACGCGCGGCGAGGAGCGCGAGATGTCAGCGCGCCGTCGTCTGCCAAGCTCGGATCGTGAGCGTCGCCGGTCACGCAGTCTCGTCGCGGACGACGCGCAGCGCGAGCGCGAGCGCCGCCTGCGTCGCGCGCCGCCGGATCTCGTCGCGATCTCCGACGGTGTTGATGCGCCTGGCCTCCAGACGACCGTCGGCGGCTACCCCGAGCCACACCGTTCCGACCGGCTTCTCCGGCGTGCCGCCTCCCGGCCCCGCGACCCCGGTGATCGCGATGCCGATTGCGGCGCCGAAGCGCGCCCGCGCGCCGGCCGCCATCTCGCGCACGGTCTCCTCGCTCACCGCGCCGTGTGTGTCGAGCGTCTCCTGCCGCACGGCGAGCTCCGCGACCTTCACCGAGTTCGCGTAGGCGATGACGCCGCCGAGCACGACGTCGCTCGAGCCCGGGATCGCGGTCAGACGCGCGCCGAGCATCCCGCCGGTGCAGCTCTCGCCGACCGCGATGGTCAGTCCGCGCGCGCGGCATTCGTCGAGCACGACCGACGCGAGATCGGTCGCGCCCTCGCCGTAGATCCACTCTCCAGCCTTCTCGCGCAGCGTCGCCGTGCCGCGCTCGAGCGCCTCCTCGGCTCGCGCCGCGGCGAGACCGCGCGCCGTTAGGCGGAGGTCGACGCCTTCCCACCCGGGGAGGTACGCGAGGGGCATCCCCTCCGGCCCGCGCGCGGCGTCGCCGAGGAGGTCGGCGAGATTCGACTCGCCGATCCCCGTCGTGCACAGCGTCCGCGAGCGCACGACCGAGGTCTCGCGCCCCGTCCCCGCGCGCTCGGCGATGAGCGGCATCAGCGTGTCGGCGAGCATCCCGCGCATCTCGCGGGGGACGCCCGGCAGCATCGCGACCCAGCGGCCGCGCTCGTCCTCGAGCCAGATCCCGGGCGCGGTGCCGTGGTTGTTGGTCAGGATGCGCGCGCCTTCGGGGATGAGCGCCTGCTGCTCGTTCGACTTCGGGAATCCGCCCGCCCAGCCACGCACCTTCCACCGCGCCTTCAGCTTCTCGAGGATCTCCTCGTCCATCCGCATCCGGCGCCCGAAGATCGCCGCGATGGAGGGCTTGGTGAGATCGTCGCTCGTCGGCCCGAGGCCGCCGGTGGTGATCACGGCGCCCGTCCGCTCGATCGCCTCGCGCACCGCCGCCGCGATCTCATCGGCGCCGTCGCCGACGGTCGTGCGACGCACGATCTCGACGCCGACGCCCGCGAGCTCGCGCGCGAGGTGCGCGCCGTTGGTGTCGATCGTGT
This sequence comes from Gemmatimonadaceae bacterium, assembly GCA_013361745.1. GTDB lineage: Bacteria > Gemmatimonadota > Gemmatimonadetes > Gemmatimonadales > Gemmatimonadaceae > JABFXC01. The sequence continues at coordinate 2,381 of JABFXM010000490.1, forward strand.
AGCCGAGCAGCAGCTCGTCGCCGATCGTGACGACCTCGAGCTTCATGCCTAACGTTCGACGGCGGGGGCGCGGCCGCGCAGGAGGTAGCCGTAGCGCTGGAAGTAGAGCGCCAGCGAATAGAGCGTCAGCGCGACGGCGACGAGCATCGCGATCGTGCCGACGATGCCGTTGAAGAAGGCGAAGCCGCGCGCGAAGCGGAGCGCGCCGGGCGAGAGCGAGCTCGCGTCGACGACGTGCGCCGCGAGCCAGGTCCCGTACGCGAACCAGAAGTACGCGGAGCCAACCCAGATCGACTGGAACGCGGTCTTCCACTTCGCCGGACCGATCGCCGAGATCACGACGCCGCGGCGCTGCGCAACCTGGCGGAAGAGCGTCATCACCAGCTCGCGCCCGAGCACCACGAGCACGATCCACAGCGGAAGGGTGACAGCGCCCCACGGGGTGACGAAGGGGAGCTGCCCGTCGCTGAAGGCAAACGCGTCACGAAGCCCGATCCCCCCGAACGGCGACCAGCTTCCCCGCCCGCCCCCGAGCAGATACATCGGGATCAGCGTCCCGAGCAGCAGCAGCTTGTCGGCGAGCGGATCGAGGAGCTTGCCGAGATCGGTGACGAGGCCGCGCGTGCGCGCGAGCATCCCGTCGTAGTAGTCGGTCACCGCCGCGATCACGTAGAGCACGAACGCGATCGCGCGCGCGGTCCACGAGTCGAGCAGAGGCAGCAACGCGATCAGCGGCGTGACGGCGATGCGGCCGGCCGTGATCGCGTTCGGGAGGTTCATCGGGGGAGCGTTCGGCTGGGGCGCCCCGTCCCCGTGGCGCTCAGGCGAGCGACTTGAGGACGAGCTTGGAGACCGCCTTCAATGTATCGAACACCCCATCGCCCGTCACGGCCACCGCCTCGAAATAGGTGGCGCGCTCGACCCACTCGCCCGTCGGCAGCTGCTCGACGAGGTTCTCTCCCGCGTGGTAGGCGTCCGGCGTCACCCGCTGCTTCTGCCCGTCGACGACTTCCCACCCCGGGTTCAGCGCCGCCTGCAGCTCGCGGATCGGCGCAGCGTTAGGCAGGTCGCGCTTGTTGTACTGGATCACGAACGGCATCCGGGTCAGGTCGTACCCGTACTCCGCCATGTTGTCGTACAGGTTCTGCATCGCCTCCTGGTTCGCCTCCATGCGCTCGATCTGCGAGTCGGCGACGAAGACGATCCCGTCCACGCCCTTCAGGATGAGCTTGCGGCTGGCGTTGTAGTAGACCTGTCCCGGCACCGTGTAGAGGTGGAAGCGGGTCTTGAAGCCGCGGATCGTCCCCAGGTCCACCGGGAGGAAGTCGAAGAAGAGCGTGCGCTCGGTCTCCGTCGCGAGCGAGATGAGCTTCCCTCGCGTGTCCGGCTGCACCTTGCCGTAGACGTGCTCGAGGTTCGTCGTCTTCCCGCCGAGACCGGGACCGTAGTACACGATCTTGCAGTTGATCTCGCGCGAGGCGTAGTTGATCATCGACATGGCTGTCTCTCCTTACTGGAACAGCTTGTCGATTTCGTCTTCGGCGCCCTGAAGCAGGCCGCCACCCTGCGCCTGCCCCGACTGGGCGCGCTGGAACACCGCCTGGAAGATCTGCGTCAGCTCGTCCACGCTCTGTTTCATCTTGAGGCGGACGAGCCCGAGCGTCGTCCGGTTGTCGAACAGCACGACGAGGATGACTCGCCGCGCCACGTCGGCCAGGTACATCGACTCCTTCTCGCCCTGGTGAAAGAGCGAGTTGAAGTCCGTCTCGCCGATCAGGCGGGCGAGCTGGTCGTTCGCGCTGAAGTCGGCCGCGGTGAGGGTCGCGAACGCGGTCGGGTCGAACTTCGGCTGCTCACCCACCGTCGCGACGAGCTGCCCCGTCCTGTCCACGAGCAATGCGCAGCGCGCGTTGCTCTCGTAGAGGAAACGCTGCAGCGACTGCGTGATCGCCCCGAAGTCGTCCTCGGTGAACGACCAGCTGCTTGCACCTGCGGCCATGAATGTTCCTGGAGTTATCCGAGAATGGTCTCCATCCGCCGCAGCAGGACACCCGCGCGGCGACGGAGGGCGGGACGGACTTCCCACGCGCAATAATCGCGTAGCAGCCTCGCGTTTTCGACGCTCGGCTGCCCCCCGACGTAACCCAGAGCGGCCAGTCTCTTGACAGGACTGCGGCTGAACAGGGCGCGCCTCGCATCGCGCATCTGCTGACTCCACAACAGCATCCCGGCGACGGTCCCCACCGCCGCCCCGAAGATCCCCCAACCGAGGTACTCGCGCCTCATCGCATCTCCCGGCGCGCCGCCAGCGCCTGTGCGATCGTCACTCCGTCGGCGTACTCGAGGTCCCCACCGACCGGCAGCCCGCGCGCGATGCGCGACACGGTGACGCTCAACGGCGCGAGCTGGCGCTGCACGTAGAGCGCGGTCGCCTCCCCCTCGAGGCTCGGGTTCGTCGCGACGATCACCTCGCGCACCACCCCGCCCCGTGCGCGCTCGACCAGCTCACCGATCCGCAGGTCCTCCGGGCCGACGCCATCGAGCGGCGAGATCCGGCCGCCGAGCACGTGGTAGGTGCCGCGGAACTCCCCGGCGCGCTCGATCGCGCCGATGTCGCTCGCCTCCTCCACCGCGCAGATCAGCGCGACGTCGCGGCGCGGATCGCGGCAGATGTCGCACAGCTCCTGCTCGGTGAGGTTGTAGCATCGCGCGCAGGGATGCACGCGCTCGCCGAGCACCAGCAGCGCCTCGGCGAGGCGCCGCGTCTGGTCGGACGACTGCTTGAGCAGATGGTACGTCAACCGGAGCGCGGTCTTCCGTCCGATGCCCGGCAGACGCGAGAGCTCGGTCGCGAGATCGTCGATCGCGGACACGAGCGCCTAGAAGGGCAGCTTGAAGGGGAGCGGGAGTCCGCCGGCGATGGTCTGCATCTGCTCCTGCTGGAGCGCCTGCGCCTTGCGCTGCGCCTCGCCCACCGCGACCGCGATGAGATCCTCGAGCATCTCGACGTCCTGCGGATTCACTGCCGCGGGGTCGAGCTTGACGCGCTTGATCGTCCCCTTCCCGTCGGCTTCGACGGTGACCATCCCGCCGCCCGCGGTCCCGGTGACGCTGCGCGCCTCGAGGTCCTTCTGGATCGTCTCGAAGCGCCCCTGCATGTCCTTCACCTGCTGCAGGATCTTCATGAAGTCAGCCATGCCGGAATGTAAGGGGAGTAAGGCGAGTAAGGGGAGTAAGGCGAGTAAGGGGAGTAAGGCGAGTAAGGGGAGTAAGGCACCACCACGTGGCAGTTCCTTACTCCCCTTACTCCCTTACCCCTTACTCCCCTGCTACTCGATCAGGTCCAGGTCCAGCGCGTCCACCGCGGCGCCGAGGGTGGGGTCCTTCTTGCGCAGCGCGGTCACGCGGTCGGCGCGCACCGACTCGTCGGTGATGCGCTTCGGCGCCGTCGCGGGTTTGCCGCTCGCCGCGGCCTGAATGACGATGCGCTCGGCGCCGCTGAAGAGGGTGCGGACCGCCTCGAGCGTCTCGTTCTTTCCGCTCTCGAGCGCCTGCGCGCGGATCTCGTCGGGCTCGTCGAGACGCAGGGTGATCACGCCCTGCGCGCTCACCGCCGCGGGCGCGGACTCGGCGAGTGCCGCGGCGAGCAGCGCCCGCCCCTGCGCGCGCACACGCGCGATGACATCGTCCCAGCGCTCGGCGAGGGTGTTCGCGTCCACGCGCGGCAGCGGCGCGACGCGCGCCGTATGTCCCGCGTCGTCGCTGACGCCCATGCGATGCTCGACGCCCAGCTCGGGGCGTGGCACGCCCACGGGCTTCGCGACCGGCGGCTTCGCGATGGCGGGGGCGACGGGCGCGGC
>JABFXM010000020.1 GCA_013361745.1 Gemmatimonadaceae bacterium
GTCCGTGTCGGATTGGCACGGAGGGCGTCGGCGCCGACGCGCGCGGATTCGAGGAGGGCGGCTCGATTCATCAGGTCGTCTCGCGGAGCAGTGGACTCTGCGCTCTACGATGCAGCGCCCACGGCGGAGATGCGAGTACGGCGGGCCGACGAAGTCCCGACTTGTCGTGGCGCGATGCCGGACCAATGTAGAAGGGCCCACCGGCGACGCGCCGACGGGCCCCTCGATTGCGAGTGGAGCGGAGGGGGATCGAACCCCTGACCCCCTGCTTGCAAAGCAGGTGCTCTCCCAGCTGAGCTACCGCCCCGTTCGTGTTGCGCCCGGAATATACTACAGCAGACCGTACGTTTGGAGGAGAGGAATGACCGCCCCCACCGACACCACCCAGAGCGCGAAGCTCACCGTCCGCTGCCAGTTCTGCGAGGCCTGGAACCGGGTCGACGCCTCACGCGTCGCCGATCGCCCCAAGTGCGGCAAGTGCGGGAAGCCGATGCTCCTCGACCGGCCGCTCAAGCTCGACGAGGAGAGCTTCCAGCGCACGATCGCGGAGAGCGACGTCCCCGTCTTCGTCGACTTCTACGCCGACTGGTGTGGCCCCTGCAAGATGATGGCGCCCGCGGTCGACGCGCTCGCCGCGAAGTACATGGGACGCGCGCTCGTCGCGAAGCTCGACACGGACCGTGCGCAGGTGACGTCGCAGCAGTTCGGCATCCGGGGGATCCCGACGTCGATCGTCTTCGCCCGCGGCAAGGAAGTCGCGCGGCAGTCGGGCGCGGTGCCGCTGCCGGCGCTGGAGGACCTTCTCACGCGGGGGCTCGCGGCGCCGCGAAGCTGAGCTTCCACCGCGGGCAGGAAGCTGGAGGCTGGAAGCCGAGAGCGACGGCGGTGACACGAAATGCGACGGCGGTGCGGGCGACCACCCTGCACCGCCGTCGCATTTCCTTCGAGCCTCCAGCCTCCAGCCTCCAGCCTCCAGCCTCCAGCCTCCAGCCTCCAGCCTCCAGCCTCCAGCTACTCGTGCGCCGGGATCGGCTCCATCGTGCGCGCGTTCACCGGCACCTGCACCTCGTCGCGGTAGGGGCTCGTCATGAGCAGCACGCGCAGCCGCGGGAAGGTGTTCATGAAGGCGAAGTAGCAGACGCCCCAGAGGCCGAGCATGCCTAACGTGACGGCGATCTCCCAGAGCCCGAACGGAAGCAGCGTCGTCGGGCCGTAGAGCGAGGGATAGACCTCGAGATAGCGGCAGAGCCACATCCCCACGAGCGAGCCGATCGCGATCGTTACCATGATCGCCGACCAGATCTTCGGCTTCTTTCCCATCAGGCCGAAGAAGGGGAAGACGAAGACGAGGAACACCATCACCAGCGTCGCGGGCAGCCAGGCGCCGATGAGCCGGAGTCGCATGAAGTGCGTCTCCTCGCCCATGTTGCCGTACCAGATCACGAGGTACTGGCCGAAGGTCAGGTAGCCCCAGAAGCAGGTGAGGGCGAAGGCGAGCTTGCCGATGTCGTGGAGGTTGACGTCGGTGATGATGTGCGGGATCGCGAGCTGGTTGCGCCACCAGCGGACGAGAACCGCCATGCTCGTGAGCACGCAGAGCAGCGCGCCCATGAAGTGCCACCACCCGTAGAGCGTGCTCTGGAAGTGGAGGTCGAGCGTCATCGAGAGATCGAAGGCGAGCGAGCACCACCCGTAGCCGAAGAGCAGCGCCATCCAGACGGCGAGCTTCCCCTGCAGCGAGTGCGTGGAATGGAGCTCGCGGCGCTCGTCGCCGAAGCCGCGGCGCATCCGCTCGCGGAAGCCCTTCCCCCAGCTCGTGCCCCACTCGTTGAGGATGCCGACGTCCAGCCGCACGCTCGTCCAGATGTACCAGACCTGGAGCGCGGTGAGCAGCCCGAAGGTGATCAGCGTGCGCGCGGTGAAGAAGACGGGGCCGAGCCAGATCGCCTTCTCGCGGACCGTCGGCGGCGTGTTCGCCCAGGGGAAGACGTGGTGGCGGCCGACGAGCACGATCAGCGCGAGGAGCACCCACGCGACCGGCATGAAGGCGACGTAGCCCTCGACGATGCGAATCGTCGAGCGCGACCACCGCGCCGTCGTGATGCGCTGCGAGGCGACGAACATGACGCCGGCCGAGGAGAGCCCGGCGAAGAAGAGCCAGTTGTAGAGCAGTGCGCGCCAGACGCGATCCGGATTGATGAACGCGCCGAGGACGAAGGCGACGAGGCCGATCGCGCCGAGGGCGAGCGAGACCCGCGCGAGCATCCCGGAGACGGGGCGCTCGGAGATCTGCGCGACTTCCTCGCGCGTGGGGACGTAGACCGAATGCACGCTCACGGCTGCGACTCCGGCGGATTGGTGGGCGCGTTAGGCGCGGTCGCGTTGGGCACTGGAGCGTTGGCCGCAGGCGCGGTGGCGCCCTGCGTGGTCGTCGTGGTAGTATCGCGGGCCGGCGACGCCGCGCCGCCGTTCAGCGGCTCGTAGTTCACGCGGCCGTCGGGGCGCAGGTACGGCGAGGGACGCGTCGGTCCCGTGCGCGTATAGCCGGGTACCGTGCGTCCGGTCTCACCCGGCTTGCCCGCTGGCGTCACCGGCACCGTCACGTTCTGCTGCTGCAACGCGCGGATGTAGTTGATCACGTCCCAGCGATCCATCTCCTCGATGCGATCGTAGGGCGGCATCACGCCGCGGCCGTTGCGGATGATCCCCCAGATGTAGCCGTCGGTGAAGCTGCGCACGCGATCGGTGCGCAGGCTCGGCGGGTCCATCCCGTACTTCGGACCGGCGACCGGACCGTCGCCCAGCGCCGCACCGCCCGGCGCCGTCGGTGCCGCCCCACCGGCGAGGCCGTGGCAGACCGCGCAGTTGATCTGGTAGTACTTGCGGCCGTTCTCGAGCGAGCGCGCGTCGGCCGCGACCGGGTTGCGGAGCGCAGCGAGCGTGTCGTCGAGGACCTTCCCGCCGTTCGCGTACGACGCCATGTACCCCGGCGCGGTGCGGCCCGTGACGGCGACGGAGAACTGCGGGTTCCCGCGGGCGCCGATGGTGTCGGCGGGCGACTCCCAGGGATCGATGTCCGGCTGATCCTTGAAGTCGGTGAACCAGGAGCAGGCGGACACCGCCGCCGCGCCGAGCGCGAGGAGTGCGAGCCGCCGCGCGCGAGTCATGATGCGGTCAGCGGGCACCCTGCACCTCCACCGCGCCGGCGCGCCGCATCGTGTCCTCGATGGATCGCAGCTGCTGCTGCGAACCCTCGGCGTAGATGCCGTAGTTCCCCTGCGCGAAGCGCGGATCGTAGCCGACGGTCATCACGAGCCGGGGCACCCGCGCGTTGGCGAACATCCCGAACACCGTCGACAGTCCGCCGATCAGCACCATGACCTCGAAGCCGAAGATCGTATACGGAACCCAGCTCGCGATCGGCTTGCCGCCGACGACCAGGGGCCAGTAGTCGGAGCACCAGATGGCGATCCAGTAGCCGAAGGTCGCGCCGCACAGACCGCCGATCAGGGTGAAGCGACGGACCGGGCTCGCCGGCGTCCCGAACGCCTCCTCGAACTCGTGGCGCGGCGTCGGCGTGTAGGCGGTGATCCTGTCGATCCGCTCCTGGCGCAGCGCGCGGATCGCGTCGGTCGCCGCGTCGAGCTCGCGGAACACTCCCATCATCCCCTGCATCAGTGGGCCCCTCCGTGCGCGCCGTGCGCGTGCCGCATCTTCGGCGGCACGATCTCCTTGATCTCGGAGATCGCGACGACCGGGAGCTGCTTGATGAAGAGCAGGAACCACATGAAGAACCAGCCGAACGACCCGACGAGGAGCGAGATGTCGACCCAGCTCGGCGCGTAGTGCGTCCACTGCCAGGGCTCGAACTCGTGGCTGAGCGAGGGCACGACGATCACGAAGCGCTCGAACCACATGCCGAGGTTGATGAAGAGCGAGAGCCCGAAGAGCCACACCGTGTTGCGCCGCAGCTTCTGCGAGAAGAGCGAGAGCGGGAGCACCACGTTGCAGATCAGCATGATCCACGCGGCCCACCACCACTGTCCGAAGACGCGGTTCCAGAAGTAGTTCTGCTCGACCTCGTTTCCGCTGTACCACGCCACCCAGAACTCCATCAGGTAGGCGCAGCCGACGACCATCGACGTGAAGAGGCAGAGCTTCGCCGCCGCGTCGAGATGGTTGAGCGTGACGTAGTGCTTGAGGTTGAAGAACTTCCGGATCGGGATGATGATCGTGAAGACCATCCCGATGCCGGAGAAGATCGCGCCGGCGACGAAGTAGGGCGGGAAGATCGTGGTGTGCCAGCCCGGCGCGAGCGCCATCGCGAAGTCGAAGGACACCACCGAGTGCACCGAGAGCACCAGCGGCGTGCTGAACGCGGCGAGGAAGAGATAGGCGCGGGTGAAGTGCCGCCACTCGGAGTCCGAGTTCCTCCAGCCGAAGGAGAGCACGGCGAGGATCTGCTTGCGCACCGGGTTCCGCTCGCGGTCACGCAGCGTCGCGATGTCGGGGATGAGTCCGACGTAGAGGAAGGTGCTCGAGATCGTGAGATAGGTGAGGATCGCGAACACGTCCCACACGAGGGGACTCTTGAACTGCGGCCAGATCAGGCGCCAGTTCGGATACGGGATCAGCCAGAAGAACTTCCACGGGCGCCCGATGTGGATGATCGGGAAGAGTCCCGCGGTCATGACCGCGAAGACCGTCATCGCCTCCGCGCATCGATAGATCGTCGTGCGGAAGCCGGCGCGGAACAGGTAGAGAATCGCGGAGATCAGCGTCCCGGCGTGGCCGATACCGACCCAGAAGACGAAGGTGATGATGTAGACGCCCCACATCACCGGCGGCGCGTAGCCCGCGTTGCCAAGGCCCCAGTAGATCTGATAGATCCAGACGCCGGCGCCCCAGAGGAAGAGCAGGATCGCGACGCCCAACGCGCCGAACCAGCCGAAGCTCGGCGCGAGCGTGCCGGCGATCTCGCGATCGACCTGCTCGTAGTCGCGGACGGCGGGGAGCTGGATGTCGGCCGAGGCGATGTTCGGACGCCGCAGCGCCGCGTCGACGACCGGCTCGTCGTAGTTGCGCATCGCCATCAGCGATCCTCCTCGCCCGACCCGGCGAACACGGGCTGACCCGGTCCGGGGTGATTGACCTTCTTCAAGTAGACGACCGCGGTGAAGGTGTTGAGCTCTTCGAAGACGTGATAGCCGCGCGCTTCCTGCGCGAGCTTCGCGACGGTCCACGCCGGATCGGCGGCGTCACCGAAAGTGATCGCGCGCGACGGACACGCCTGCGCGCACGCCGTCGTGAACTCGTCGGCGCGGACCTCGCGTCCCTCGAGCCGCGCGCGGTTCTCCGCTTCGCGGATGCGCTGGACGCAGAAGGTGCACTTCTCCATGACGCCCTTCCCACGGACGGTGACGTCGGGGTTGAGCTGCCAGTTGAGAGGCTCCGGGAAGGCGTACTGCCGGCGCGCCGGCTCGCCGAAGCCGAACCAGTTGAAGTAGCGCACCTTGTACGGACAGCCGTTCGAGCAGTAGCGCGTGCCGACGCAGCGGTTGTAGACCTGGACGTTCAACCCGTCGGGCGAGTGATACGTCGCGTAGACGGGGCACACCGGCTCGCAGGGCGCGTTGCCGCAGTGCTGGCAGAGCATCGGCGCAAAGCGCGTCTCGAAGTTCGCGTCGAAGTGAGTATCGGTGTGCTCGCCGCCCTCGAAGTAGCGCTCGATGCGCATCCAGCTCATCTCGCGGCCCTTCACGATGTTCGCGCCGGGACGCGTGTCCCAGTGCGAGTCGGGGAAGCCGGGGGCGAGGGCGCGTCCCTGATGCGGCGCGCCGACGGTCGGGATGTTGTTCTCGGCGTAGCATGCGGTCACGCACGCCGAGCACCCGGTGCACCGAGCGAGATCGATGGTCATCGCCCAGCGGCGCTTCGCCATCCCGCTCCAGTGATTGGGGTCGTACATCCCCTTGTCCTTCGACGTCGCGCTCCCGAGATCGCCCTGGGCGTCGTTGGCGACGGGGGAGCGGAGGCCGGGGAGGAAGGCGTGGCTCGCGTCGCCGGGGAAGGTCTCCTCCCCGCCATGCTCGGTGCGCTGCTCGACGCCGCGCTCGCGGTCGCCGCCGCCGTTGCCCGTGGGCGCGACCTCGTTCGCGTGCTCGGCGCCGGTCGCGGCGACCGCGGTACCGTTCGCGCCGGCGACGACCGCCTGCGCGATGCCGCGGCCGTGCTG
>JABFXM010000247.1 GCA_013361745.1 Gemmatimonadaceae bacterium
CCGCTCACGTCGCGCAGCGAGCGGTCGTCCTCGACGCGATGGCGCAGCTCCTCGACCTGCATCTTGAGCTCGACCAGGCTGCGGAGGATGAACTCGAGCTCGTGGCCGGCCACCCCCGACGAGCCGCGGACCACCGGGCCGACGTGCACGGGGAGGAGACGTCCGCCCTCGCGCAGCTCGCGCGGCAGGTCCTCGACGCGCAGCTCGCGCGGCGGGGCGAGCACTACCATGCTCTCGATCAGGTTCCGCAGCTCGCGCACGTTCCCCGGCCACGGGTAGTCGCTCAGCACCTGCATCGCGTCGGCGCTGATCCCGTGGAAGGGCTTCTCGTGGCGGCGCGAGAACTCGCTCACGAAGCGGCGCACGAGGATCGGGATGTCCTCGCGCCGCTCGCGCAGCGGAGGGAGATAGATGTTGAGGACGTTCAGCCGGTAATAGAGGTCCGCGCGGAACTGTCCCTCGATCACGTGCTCGCGCAGCGCGCGGTTCGTCGCCGCGACGACGCGGACGTCGATGTCGATCGCCGCCGAGCTCCCGACGCGCGTCACCTCGCGCTCCTCGAGGACGCGGAGGAGCTTCACTTGCGTGCTCTGCGGGATCTCCCCGATCTCGTCGAGAAACAGCGTCCCCCCGTCCGCGAGCTCGAACCTGCCTAACCGTCGCTCGGCGGCGCCGGTGAACGCGCCCTTCTCGTGACCGAAGAGCTCACTCTCGAGCAGCGTCTCGGGAAGCGCGCCGACGTTCACGGCGATGAACGGTCCGGCGCGCCGACCGCTGAGCTGGTGGATCGCCCGCGCGACGAGCTCCTTCCCCGTCCCGCTCTCCCCCTCGATGAGCACCGTGCTCGACACCGGCGCCATCTGCTCGATCTTCACCATCACCTCGCGCATTGCCGGCGACTCGCCGATCAGCCCCGTCGCCTGCTGCAGGCGCCGCCGCTCGAGGATGCGCTTGATCGCGTCGAACACCTCGTCGACGTCCACCGGCTTGCTGAAGACGTCGAGGAAACCGGCGGCGCGCAGCCGCTCGTGCACCGCCGGCTCGTCGAGGTCGGCGAGGCCGACGACGGGGCAACCGTCCCAGAGCTGCTGCCGCGCGATGCGGATGTTGGTGAGATCGACGAGCGCCCCCGTCATCACGCTCAGATCGGGCTTCTCGCGCGCGATCGCCGTCGGCAGGTCGTCCACCGGCGGGATGAGCGCGGTCTGGAAGCCGGCGCGCTCGAGCAGGCCGTTGAGCCGCGCCGCGGGCTCGAGGTCGGCGAGGGTGATGAGCACCTTCACGGAGCGCCCTGCCCCGCCGAGCCGTGCTCGGTGACGCGACCGCGCAACACGTCGCAGGCGTGATCGACGATCGGCTCGAGCGCAGCGAGGCCATCGCGCACGCCGTTAGGCGACCCCGGGAGGTTGACGATTAGCGTCGTGCCGCGCACACCCGCGATGCCGCGCGAGAGCGCCGCCTTCGGGAACCGCTCGACCGAGAGCACGCGCAGCCGCTCGGCGATCCCCGGCGCCTCGCGCTCGACCACGGCGCGCGTCGCCTCGGGAGTGACGTCGCGCGGAGAGAGACCGGTGCCGCCGGTGGTGAGCACGAGATCGGCTTTGGCCTCGTCGCAGAGCGGAAGGAGCGCGCGCACGATCGCGAGCGTCTCGTCGGGCACCAGCACGCGCGAGGCGAGCGTTGCACCACGCGCCTCGCTCCACTGCGCGATCGCGTCCCCCGACGCGTCCTGCCGCTCGCCGCGCGAGCCCGCGTCGGAGACGGTGACGATCGCGACGCGGAGCGGTGTCGTTCCCTCCGTCACGCGCCTAACGGTGCGAAGCCTTCTTGTAGAACGGCGGCTTCACCACCGTCGCGGGGACGCGCTTGCCGCGGATCTCCACTTCGAGCGTCGAGCCCTCGCGCGCGCCCTGCGTCGGCAGGTAGCACATCCCGATCGGTGTGCCCAGCGACGGGCTCAGCGTCCCGCTCGTGACGACGCCGCTCGGCGCGTTCTCGTAGAACACCGGGTAGCCGTGGCGCGGGAAGGCGCGCTCTCCGCTCGTGAAGCCGACGAGCTTCTTCGGCACGCCGCGCTCCTACTGCTGCTGCAGCACCTCGCGCCCGACGAACTCGCCCTTCGCGAGCTTCACCAGCCACTGCAGGTTCGCCTCGAGCGGCGTGACCGTGTCGTCGATGTCGTTGCCGTAGAGCGCCATCCCCATCTCGAGCCGCAGCGAGTCGCGGCAGCCGAGTCCCGCCGGGGTGACGTCGCCCTTCGCGGTGAGCTCGCGCCAGACGTGCTCCGCGCGCGCGGGGTCGAAGTAGAGCTCGAAGCCGTCCTCGCCGGTGTAGCCCGTGCGCGAGACGATGACGTTCTTCACCCCTGCGACGGTGCCGACCGTGAAGTGGTAGTACTGGATCGCCTCGAGGTCGACGTCGGTGTGGCGGGCGAGGATCTGCTGCGCCTTCGGCCCCTGCAGCGCGAGGAGGGCGATGTCGTCGCTGATGTCCTCGAGGGTCGCGTCGAAGCGCGGGAGATACTTCGAGATGTGGTCGAAGTCCTTCCGGATGTTCGACGCGTTGACGACGATCATCAGGTGATCGGCGAAGCGATAGACGAGGCAGTCGTCCTCGATCGTGCCGCGCTCGTTGAGGATCGTCGAGTAGTGCACCTGGCCGACGGCGAGCTTCGCGACGTCGTTCGTCGTCACGTAGCTGACGAACTCCACCGCCTGCGGGCCGCGGACAATGAACTCGCCCATGTGGCTGACGTCGAACAGCCCGGCGCCGGTGCGCACCGCGTTGTGCTCTGCGGTGATCCCGGTCGGGTACTGCACGGGCATCTCGAACCCGGCGAAGGGGACGATCTTCGCGCCGAGCGCGGTGTGGATCGAGTGGAGCGCGGTGCGCTTGAGGGTCGCGGTCGAGTCGGAAGCCATCGGGTCGGTCAGAGAGAGGAAGGACCCGGAATATGACGGATTGGCGGACCTCCTTCCAGTCGGGAAAGGCGAAGCCGCCGGGCTGGCAGCGCCAACCCGACGGCTTCGATAGCAGTGAGCGGCAATGCTCGCCGTACGCGCGCTAACGCGCCTCGCTGCCCTTCTTCTGTTCGCGCGCGGCGGCGCCGCGGATCTCGGACTCGGTGATCGTGCGGACGTCGGCGACCTTCGGCGCCGAGCCGGTGATCATCCCCTTCACGACCTCGAAGAGGACGAGCGGGATCGGGCGATCGGTCTTCGAGTAGGTGACGAGCTGCGCCTCGACGAGGATGAGCGCGATGCGCTCGTCGTTCGGGCCGCCGTCGCGGCGCGGATTGCCCTCTTCCTCGGGAAACCACGCCTTCCAGTCGGGCTTGTAGAGACCGTGGATCAGGTCGCGGTCGCGGCTGATGATCGCCTTCCCGGCGACGGAGACCCAGTCGCGCGTGCGATCCTTGTAGTAGCTGACGTTGACGTGCGGGTCGTTGGCGATCTCGTCGAGCTTTCCCTCGAACCAGCTCGTGACGAACCAGAGGTCGGTGCCCGCGGTGCGGCGCTGCGTCTGCATCGCGCGCGAGACGAGCTGGCCGCCGGCGCGGCGCGTGGTGAGCATCGCGACCTCGATCCCGTCGATGAGCTTGTAGAGATCATCGAGCTTCTTGTCGGTCGGGACGGCGTCGTCGCGGTTGGCTCGGTCTGGATTCTGGGCCATCGTCGCTCCTGCAATGTGAAAACGGTGGAGGCGCCATCGTCCGGCGCGCTCCACCGTTTAGCACGACGCGTGCCCTCCGCCGCTCAACCGGCGATGTGCGCGACTGCCTTCGCGACTTCGTCGGCGTGCCTCTCCGGCTTCACCTTCTCGAACACCTTCGCGATGCGTCCGTCGCGGTCGATGACGAAGGTGGTGCGGAGGTTTCCCCAGTACTTGTGGCCGAACATGCTCTTCTCAGCCCAGACGCCGTACGCGTCGGCGACGGCGTGGTCGGTGTCGGCGATGAGCGTGTACGGAAGCCCGTACTTCTCCTTGAAGCGGCAGTGCGAGCGCTCGTCGTCGGGGCTGACGCCGAGAATCACCGCATCGAATCCCTCGAACCGAGGGAGGGCGTCGCGGAAGCCGGACGCCTCGATGGTTCAGCCGGCGGTGTCGTCCTTCGGGTAGAAGAAGAGGACGACGGGCTTGCCACGGAGCGAGGAGAGCCGGAGTTGCTCGCCGGTGTCGGTGGTCGCGGTGAAGTCGGGCGCTGGTTGGCCTTCGTGCGGTATCGTCATCGGTTCGATCGAGGATCGCGAGCGGCTCGGTCCGTCGGGGCGCGGCATGCGGCGGAACGGCTGCCGCGTGCAGCCGGCCACTGCGAATGTAGCGCCAGTCGGGCGAAGGGGCGTGTCCCGGCCACGACCCGAGCCGGTCCGTTAGGCAGAAGGCCGCGACGGAAAGACGGCGCGATCGAACCGTAAGGCAGAGTGTGCTCCAGGTCACACTCGGGCTCGACAGGCTCAGGATGGGTTCGACTGGCACAACTGGTGCCCTATCTCGTGGTCCTATGGCACTTCGCGAGTTCAACGACCAAGAGGGCCGGGCGTGGCGCGCCTGGGACGTCACCGCGGAGAAGCTCCATCCGGCGACGCGCGCCGAGGATTACATGCGCGACTATCTCGACGGCTGGCTCGCCTTCGAGTCCGCCGACGGATCGTCGAAGTGCCGCCTCACGCCGATCCCGCGCAACTGGGCGACCGCGACGGACGACCGGCTGCGCGAATGGCTTCGCGCCGCGTCGCCGGTGCGCGGCGATCGGATCTCCGGTCCGCATGGGCGCACCGCCGCCGAGATCATCGCCGAGGCAGAAGCGGCGGCGGCGAGCGTCGGCGGTGTCGCGTCGCAAGGACGCGACATCGAAGTGCCGGCCCAGCGCGCCGCGCCGGGCGACCGCGGCGCAGCGCGCACCTTCCGTTGCCCGGGGGGCCGCTACTGGAGCGTCGCCGAAGGGGGTGGCCCGGAGACGCCCGGCGGGGGTGCGCGCCGGGTGCTCCGCTTCACGGCGGGCAACCGGAATCTCGACCTGCACGACTGGCCCGCCGACTGGATGAATCTGCCGGACGCCGAGCTCGCGCACCTTCTGGGGACGCGCTTCCCGCGCCGCGCGGGTCAGCCCAATCCGACGCCATTCCGTCGCCGCGCCGGCGACATGTAGCGCGAGGACGGTCGCTGACGAACGCGCGGGGGCCGCGCGTCAGTCGCGAGCCGTCAGGCGCTCCAGCTCAGGGCGAGCAGCTCGTCGTTGGAGAGCAGTGCCCAGTCGTCCGGGAAGCATCGCACGCGGCGCATGGTCGTCTCGGATTCGAAGACGAGCGAACGACGGCGGTCGTAGTAGACACCCGAGAGCTCGTAGACGAGCCAGTGCGTCCCATCCGGGGCGACGACCCGACGCGCGGCGCCGGCGATCTGTCGTTCGATGACCATGAGGGGACGGGGACAGCGACCGGAGGACGCGCCCACTGAGCGGGATCGGAAGCGAAGATGCGAGGACGCGAGCGAAGCTCCGCGGATTCGCGCCGCCGCGCAGCAGAGCACGATCCGAGCCATGGGTCTTGACGTTCTCGCCGGCGCTGACCGATAGTAGGTGACGCCATGTCCAACGACATCGACCGCATCGTCCGGGAATGCTTCCGCGAGCTCGCTCGTGCGTCGGAGCTCGGGGCCGTCACCCCGGGCGCCGAGGCGGTGCTGTACGAGTACGTCCGCTACTGGATGGCGCTCGGCGCGCCGCGCGACCGCGTGCTGGCGCGCTGCGAGGGACTGATCAAGCGCGCGACGGAGCGAGTGCGTCCCGAGGACGTGTCGGCGAGCGACGGCGAGAAGCTGTGTCGCGAGCTCGTCGAGCGCTGCGTGCATCACTACGCGGGGCTCTCGACCCTCCGCCAGGTCGACTAGCGCGGACCGCGCCGCGGCGGCCGCGGTCCGCGCGTCGCCTCGTCAGAGCTTCTCCCCTCCCATCAGCACCGCCATGATCGCCTTCTGGATGTGGAGGCGGTTCTCCGCCTCGTCCCAGACGCGGCTCTGCGGTCCCTCGATCACGCTCTCGGTGACTTCCTCACCGCGATGCGCGGGGAGACAGTGGAGGAAGATCGCCTCCTTCGACGCGCGCTTCATCAGCGCATCGTCCACCTGAGATCCCGCGAACGCCTTCTCGCGGATCTTCTGCTCCTCCTCCTGCCC
>JABFXM010000601.1 GCA_013361745.1 Gemmatimonadaceae bacterium
CCCTCCACCGCCCGCGCGATCTCGTCGGCGGCGGCGCGTGCGAATACTCCGACCCGCCTGACGTTCCCCTCCGAGGCTCCGAGCACCACCCGGGCGCGGTCGATGGAAATCGCGCGCGGGCCACCGGCGAAGATCACACCGAGGTAGGACGCGCCGAGCTCACAGCCGAGCGCCGCGTCCTCGGCGCGGGTGAGCCCGCAGAACTTGATCTCAGCCACGGGGCACCCGCGCGACGCCCAGGAGGGCGCGGACCGCGGCGCTCGGGTCCGGCGACGCCGAAACCGCGGAGCCGACCAGCACCGCGTCGGCGCCGGCCGCCGCGGCGCGCTCGACATCCGATCGATCCTTCACCCCGCTCTCGTAGATCGCGATCACCGACGCCGGGGTCAGGGGCACGATCCGCTCGCAGACCGCGGGCTCCATCACGAGCGTCTCGAGATTGCGGGTGTTGACGCCGACGACGCGTGCCCCCGCCGTCAGCGCGCTCTCGAGCTCCCGCTCGTCGCGCACTTCGACCAGCGGCTCGATGCCGATCTCGTGCGCGAGCTTCGCCATCTCGACGAGTGCCGCCGGCGAGACCGCCCGTGCGATCAGCAGAAGCGCCGACGCACGCAGCGCCCGAGCCTCGAGCACCTGGAGCGGGTCGATGTGAAAGTCCTTCTTCAGCAGGGGAATACCGACTACCGCGCGGATCTCCTCCAGGTCCTCCGCCGACCCTCCGAAGTGCGCACCTTCGGTCAGCACCGAGATCGCCCGCGCCCCGCCGTCCCGGTAGGCTCGCGCCTGCCCGGCCGCGTCGATCGTCGTATTGATGGCACCCTTGCTCGGCGACCTCCGCTTCACCTCGGCGATCACCGAGACGTCGGCGGCGCGGAGAGCGTCGACGAAGGAAGGCGCGGGGGGCGAGGTCCGTATCGCCGCCTCGAGTGCGAAGCGGTGCCCTCGCAGCGCGGCGACGCGCTGCCGCGCCTCGCCGACGATGCGGCCGAGGGTGCCGCCGGGGGGATTCCACAAAGTTGGAGCTTGCACTTCGGGCCTTCTTCGGATATCGTGATGTTCGGATGTTATTCGGGTCGCCGGCCCGCACGCACTACCGGCGCAAACTAATAGATCGGGTGCGTCCAATGCCGCTCACCAAGCGTCAGCGCGAGATCCTCACCTATCTGAGCTCCTATACCGAGGCCAACGGCTACGCGCCGAGCTTCGAGGAGATCGCCGCGCAGTTCGACTACAGCTCGCTCGCGACGGTGCACGAGCACCTGAGCAACCTCGAGCGCAAGGGCTACATCAAGCGCTCGTACAACGAGAGCCGCGCGATCGAGATCCTTCCCTCGGACGTGACGCCTCGGTCGATCGAGCTTCCCCTGCTCGGAGCGGTCGCGGCAGGTGTGCAGATCGAGGCGATGAGCAGCGGCGAGACGCTCTGCGTGCCGGAAGAGTTCGTGCGTCGCGGCGGCAATCACTACGCGCTCAAGGTGCGTGGAAACTCGATGATCGACGCGCACATCAGCGACGGTGACTTCGTCGTCGTGAACGAGCGGCAGCGGGCGGACAACGGCGAGATGGTGATCGCGCTGGTCCAGGGGACGTCGGCCACGGTGAAGAAGTTCTACCGCGAGCGGGACGGACGGATCCGCCTGCAGCCCGCGAACGAGACGATGACCCCGATGTACGTCCACGAGAACGACATCACCATCCAGGGCGTCGTCGTCGGAGTGCTGCGCCGGTACTAGAGGTCAGCCGGCGCGCGGGGAGGCGGCGCGCAGGCGCGCGAGCGCGCGCAGCCCCTCCCCTGAATCCACCGCCCGCTCCGCGAGCACGACCCCTTCCCCGTAGCTCGCGGAGATCCCCGCGACGTAGAGCGCCGCTCCCGCGTTCAGCACCACCGCGGCGCGCGCCCCTCGCGGCCCCCGCCCCGCCAGCACCTCCTCGATCACGCGCGCGTTCTCCGCCGGGAGCGCCCCGGCGAGATCGGCGGCGTCGACGTTCGCGTAGCCGTGGTCGGCCGGATCCACCGTCCAGTCGCGCAGCTCCGCGCCGCGGATCTCGATCACGTGCGTCAGGCCGAGCGGGGAGATCTCGTCCATACCCGGCTCGCCATGGACGACGAGCGCGTGGACGGTGCCTAACGCTGCGAGCGCCCCGGCCATCATCGGCAGACGATGGCGCTCCGCGACGCCGACGACCTGCCGCCCGGCGAGCGCCGGATTGGCAAGGGGACCGACCACGTTCATCACCGTCGGTATCGCGAGCTCGCGCCGAACGGGTCCGACGTGACGCATCGCCGGGTGCATGATCGGGGCGTACATGAAGACGATCCCCGCTTCCGCGAGCGCGCGCGCCATCTGCTCGACCGGCGTCTCGATCGCGACGCCGAGCGCCTCGAGGACGTCCGCGCTTCCACTCTTGCTGGTGAAGGAGCGGTTGCCGTGCTTGGCGACGCGCGCACCCGCTCCGGCCGCGACGAGCGCCGCCGCGGTCGAGATGTTGAAGGGCTGCATGGCGCCGCCGCCCGTGCCGCAGGTGTCGACCAGCTCCTCGGGGCGCTCGCAGGGGAGCCGGACCATGGCGTCGCGGAGCGCGTGCGCGGCGCCCGCCACCTCCTCCGGCGTCTCGCCCTTCACGCGAAGCGCCATGAGCAGCGCCGCGACCTGCGACGCGGTCGCTTCCCCGCTCATCACGACGTCGAAGGCGCGCCGCGCCTGCGCCTCCGTGAGCGTGCGCCCCGACGCGAGGCCCCGCAGCGCCTCCTTCAGCGCGTCGGTCGACACTGCCTAACGCGCGGCGAAGGCGTGGACCATCCGCTCGCCGAGCCGCGCCCGCGTCGCGACGAGCGAGATCACGAGCCCGAGCAGCCGCACCCGCTCCACGTCTTCCTCCACGAAGACGCCGCGCTGCGCGCGATTCGTGAGGTTCACCACCCCGACCAGCTCCCCGTGATAGACCAGCGGGAAGCTGATGAAGGAGCCCGTGGTGAAGTACTGGTCGCGAAGCAGCGGGTGCGTCGCGGCATCCTCGACGTCCATCACCAGCAGCGGCTCGCGGGACTGCGCGACGCGGCCCGAGACCCCTTCCCCGATGCGCACGCGCACCCCGCCGGCGACGTTGGGCGCGATGCCGCGCGCCGCCGCGAGATAGAGATGCTCGCCGTCCGGCGCGACCAGCATCAGCGAGCAGCGCTGCGCCTGCATGTCGTCGCCCACGAGTCCGAGTAGGCTGTCCACGAGCTGCTGCGGGTCCTCCGTCGCGGCGTCGAGAGTCAACAGGCGGTCGATGAGGTAGATCGTGCGCGTCTTCTGACGCAGCGACTCGCTGCGCCGGTGCAGCTCGACGTGGGCCTTCTCGAGCTGCTCGACCGCGGCCAGCACCTGCTGCTCCACGGCCTGCGCGCGTCGCGCGGCCTTGCGCGCCTCCTCGGTCGCGCGGGCGACCTCGCGCTCCATCGCCACGACCTGGGAGGGGTCGGCACCGCCACGAGCCTGCGAGAGCTGCTGCTCGAGAAGCGCGAGCTTGCGCACGTACTCGCCATGCACCCGCTGCGTGATGTCCTCGAGGGTGCGGACCGCCTCCTCGCGCGCCTCCCGCTCGTTGAAGAACAGGAACGAGAGCTCGAACAGCGCGACCGCGGGCGCGAAGCGCTCGGATGCGCGCGTGCCGAAGATCTTGCGCGGCTCGTAGAGCGCGATCACCGCCGCGAGATGGCCGTCGGCGCGGATCCCGCGCAGCGACAGCCATCCGCCCTCGCTCTGGGCGCGGAGCCGGAACAGCCGCGCGTATTCCTCCGACTGTTCGCCGAGGTCGATGAACTGGCCGCCGGCGGCGACGCTCATGCGGACGTTGGGCGGGAGATGATCGAAGGTCGTCTCCACCGCGCTGCGCTCGACCTCTCCGCCCGACGGGGTAAGGCGGTCGCTCAGCATCTCGCGGCGGCCGTCGTAGCGGAGCAGCGCCACGTGGGAGGCGCGGTCGATCTCGGCCAATCCCTCGCCCAGCGCGACGAGCGCGCCGTCCAGATCGGGCGCGACGCTGAGGGCGTGCGCGAGAGAGGCGAGAGTACGCGGGGGCATGTGACAGGTGACGCGCGGCGCTGGCTGGAGCAACACGCGCGGGTGTGGCGCGCCGCGGCGAAGGACGCGAAATGATGGACGCGGGAGGGGGCGAAGTCAATCGCGGCGCGAGCGCGCGCCGTCGCGGTGCTTCGCTTGACTCTGCTCTGCGTGCGGGTAACTTCCGTCGCGATGGAGGCGCGCACGGTCCAGCTGGTTCTGCACTACGACGGCGGGCACTTCGCCGGATGGCAGCGGCAGCGGACGGAACGCACCGTTCAGGGCGTGCTCGAGGAGACGCTCGGCCGGCTCTGCGCGACGCCGACGTCGGTGACGGGCGCTGGTCGCACCGATGCCGGCGTGCACGCGCGAGGGCAGGCGGCGGGAGTCCGCGTCGATCCGAAGTGGACGCCGCACGCGCTTCGCCGGGCATTGAACGCGACGCTTCCGTCGGACGTCTGGGTCGCCGCGGCCCATGAGATGCGTCCCGAGTACCACGCGCGGTACAGCGCCCTCTCGCGCCGCTACACCTACGTCGTCGGAACCGACGAGGAGGCGGCGTCACCCTTCCGGCGCCCGCACGAGCTGGTCGAGCGTCACCCGCTCGACCGAAGTCTGCTCGACGCGGCCGCGCGCACCATCGTCGGCGAGCATTGCTTCCGCGGCTTCGCGGTGCAGGGCACGGCGCCGGAGTCGAACGATCATCGCTGCATCGTTCGCGATGCGCGCTGGCGCGACCGGCCAGGGGGACTCGCGTTCGAGATCGAGGCCAACCGCTTTCTCCATCACATGGTGCGCTTCCTGGTCGGGACGATGCTCGAGATCGCGCGGGGACGACGGCCGGTCGGCGCGATGAGCGCCCTCCTTGGCGCCCCCGACAACCGCGAGGTCTCGCCCCCGGCGCCGGCGCACGCACTCTTCCTCGACCGCGTCGAGTATCCGGCGGCGCTCTACCTCGACGTCGCATGAAGATCTTTCTGCTGTCGGTGTCCCCGGACGAGGTCCGCTGGGCCGAGTCGAATGGCCTGATCGACGGCGTCGTCACCACGCCGGGGATGCTCCGTCGCCTTCGCGATTCCGACCCGCGCGAGCGCCTCGCCGAGCTGGTGGCGTCGACGCGGCTGCCCGTGTGCGCGACCGCCGGCGCGGTCAACGCGCACGACATCTACCAGCAGGGACGCGAGCTCGCTCGCCTTTCGGAGGACCTGATCATCCAGATCCCCCTCGTCGAGGACGCGATCGTCGCGATCCGGCGTCTGTCCACCGACGGTGTGCGCGTCGCGGCGGACCTCGTCTTCAACGCCGCGCAGGCGCTGCTCGCCGCGAAGGCCGGCGCGTCCATCGTCAGCACCTCGGTCGAGCAGCTCGACGTGATGGGCGACCACGGCGTCAACGTCGTGCGCGAGATCCGCGCGGTGTTCGACGCGGACGCGGTGCCCTGCGACATCCTCGCTGCCCATCCGACGACCGCCGCACGCTTCGCGGAGTGCGTTCTCGCCGGCGCGCACGCGGTGTCGGTCACCGCCGAAACGCTGCGGGCGTTCCTCGTGCATCCGCTCACCGACCGCGGCGTCGACCAGCTCCTCGCCGAGCTGGCGCGCCAGCCGCGGACTCGCGTCCTGACATGACCAACGCTTCACGCGCCTCGGGCGCGCTCCGCGCGGCGATCCTCACCGTCTTCGTCGCCTGCAACACCTCCGCGAAGACCGACGCGCAGCAGACCACGCCGCCTGGCGGCGCCCTTCCCGCCCCGGCCGCGAACGCGCCGATCGACGCATCACGGCGCACCGCGATCACCGAGGCGGTCGCGCGCGTCGCGCCCGCGGTCGTCACGGTGCAGACGGAGATCCTGCAGCGGGTCGCCGCGGACCCCTTCGAGCAGTTCTTCGGCGGCGCCTCGGCGCAGCGGGTCACCCCGGGACTTGGCTCGGGATTCATCGTCAGGCAGGACGGGGTCATCGTCACCAACGCGCACGTCGTCGCGGGCGCGACGAAGGTGTCGGTCGCGCTCCGCGACGGCACGACCTATCCCGCGCGCCTGCTCGGCGTGGACGAGGCGAACGATCTCGCGGTCCTCAAGATCGAGAAGACGGGCCTTCCCGTCGCGCCGATAGGCGA
>JABFXM010000227.1 GCA_013361745.1 Gemmatimonadaceae bacterium
AAGGTGCACGAGGAGCACGGCGTCGTCTTCCACCTCGGCCGCACGGCCGGGACGATCGACGACCGCAGCGTGACGCTGGACGACGGTACGGTGCTCGGCGCCGATCTCGTCGTCGCGGGGGTGGGCGTGCGTGCCGATCTCGAGCTGGCGACCGCGGCCGGCGTCGCCGAGGGACGTGGTGTGCCGGTGAACGAATGCCTCGAGACGAAGGTCCCGGGGATCTACGCTGCGGGGGACATCGCGTACTGGCCCGATCCGCACACGGGCGAGCGCATCCACGTCGAGCACTGGGTGGTCGCGGAGCGACAGGGACAGACGGCTGCGCGCAACATGCTCGGCGCCGCGGAGCGCTTCGACGCCGTGCCATTCTTCTGGAGCGCGCACTACGACGTGACGATCTCCTACGTCGGCCACGCCGAGCGCTGGGACCGGATCGAGATCGACGGGGACCTCGGTGCGCGGGAGTTCACCGCACGCTACATGGCCGGCGAGAAGGCGCTCGCGGTCGCGACGGTGGGGCGCGATCGGGTGAGCCTCGAGTCGGAGGTCCTGATGGAGCAGAGCGTGCGCGACTGAGCCGCGACGAGCGCCAGTACCGCGGCGGGTGCGGGGCGGTTACGCTCCAGTCATGGTCGCGCGCCGCCTGATCGGCTTCCTCACGATGCTCGTCATGCTCCACCTGATGGTGGAGCGCGGCGAGACGTGTGCGGCGCACGAGCGGGGCGGCGCGATGTCACACATGACCGCCGCTGCCCGCGACGCGATGGCGGAGCACGCGCCGGATCACGGCGATTCGCGCGCGCCATGCGACGCCCCCGTCGCCACGCACTGCTGCGACGCGATGTCGGGCTGCGGGTCGACGGTGGCAGCGAGCGTCGCGACGGGGGATGCGGTGGCGACGCGCGTCGTGACGGTGATCCCCGCGTACACGACCGGCCAACTTCGGTCCCGCGGGTCCGGCCCCGAGCCGCCGCCTCCGAGAGCGTAGGGCGAGACCATTCGTTCTTCGGTACGTCCCGCGTGTGACGCGGCGGACGTGCCGGCGCGCGACCGTTCGGGTCAGCGCGATGCCCTCGACTCCGGAATCACGATGGTTGCACCGCTCGTCACCCGCGCCGCTCTCGGCGCCGGGCTTCTCCTCGCGCTCGCGTCGCCGCTGCGCGCGCAGCACACCGACACCACGCGCACCGACGCGGCGAAGAAGAAGCCGACGCACCAGATGCCCATGACCATGCCGATGGACATGGGCGACAGCACGCACAAGCACGCGAAGCCGAAGCCGACGGCGAAGCCGACGGCGAAGAAGCCGGCGCGACCGGCGCCGCGAAAGCCCGCGTCGGCGGCACCGGCGACCCATGCGGACACGACGCATGCCGACACGTCGCATGCGGCACACGCCGCGCACGACAGCACGCACGTGATGCCGCGCGACAGCACGCACGCGATGTCGCACGACACCGTTCCGCCGACTCGGACCGACAGCATGCGGATGCCGATGCCGCGCGACTCGGCGATGCGTGACAGCGTGGCCGGGCATCAGGGTCGGATGGCCCCGATGGCCCGCGACACGATGGCGCATGCCATGCCCGCACACGACACGATCGCGGGACATGGGATGACGCGAGCGATGGCGCTGATGACCGGCGCGTTAGGCATCCCCATGGAGCGGATGGGCTCCGGCACGACGTGGATCCCCGACGCGGTGCGGCTGCCGTCGCGCCACGTCGCCGCGAAGGGATGGGACGTCATGGTCCACGGCTTCGTGTTCGGCCAGTACGACCAGCAGAGCGGCGCGAGGGGCGACTCGCAGCTCGGGTCGCTGAACTGGGGGATGCTGATGGTCAGCCGAGACGTCGCCGGGGGGATGTTCCAGGCGCGGACGATGCTCAGCCTCGACCCGGCGACGGTGGGGAACCGCGGGTATCCGCTGCTGCTGCAGTCGGGGGAAGCGTACCGCGGGCAGCCGCTGCACGACCGGCAGCATCCGCACGACTTCCTGATGGAGCTCGCCGCGCTGTACGAGCGTGGGTTCACCGACGATCTCGCGTGGTCGCTCTACGTCGCGCCCTCGGGGGAGCCGGCGCTGGGGCCGGTGGCGTTCATGCATCGGACCTCGGCGATGGACATCCCCACGGCGAACATCACGCACCACTGGCAGGACGCGACGCACATCAGCTTCGGCGTCGTCACGGGCGGAGTCTTCACGCGCCGGGTGAAGCTCGAGGGCTCGGTGTTCAACGGCCGCGAGCCCGACGAGCGACGCTGGGACATCGACCCGATCCGGCTCGACTCGTACTCGGGCCGGCTGACGGTGAACCCGAGCGCGCACTGGAGCATGACCGCGGGCTACGGCCGGCTGAAGTCACCCGAGGCGATGCATCCGGAGGAGTCGCTGCATCGCGTGACCGCGTCGCTCCTTCACGGAACGACGCTCGGCGCCGATGGCCAGTGGTCGAGCGCGTTCATCTGGGGGATGAACAAGTTCTCCGGTCATCGCGATCCGACGCATGGTGTGCTCGCCGAAACGGAAGCGGTGCTCGACGCGCACAACACCGTCTTCGCGCGCGGGGAATACGTGCAGAAGAGCGCCGACGATCTCGTGCTCGACGACGCGTCGGTGCTGCCCGTCGGGACGCCAGTGTTCGACGCGAACCATGTCTTCGAGGTGGCCGCGATCTCGGCAGGGTACATCCGCGAGATCGGCCGCTGGCGGTGGGCGACGATCGGGCTCGGCGCTCAGGGAACGCTCGACGTCGTGCCGGGATCGCTCGCGGAGGTGTACGGGTCGCGGACGCCGGTGGGCGCGGTGATCTTCGTGCGACTGCGTCCGTTCCACGAGGGGATGGGCGGGATGTGAACGACGATCGGTAGAGGGGGCGGAAGGGCGGGGCGGGAGTTTTCGAAACGGCGGGGCGGGTGCCGTTGGAAAGAGCGGGGCGGGGAGCGGGATACCGCGGTGCGGGGGGCGAGGGGCGGGACTGGTGGCTCGGCGGCGCTTCCGCGCGGGTCGCGTCGGGGATCGGCGGGCATTCGGGCATCGCGCGATTTTCAGGGAGATGGCTGAGGCTCTGAGGGTTTCGAGAACGACCTGAAAGGCTGACCACTTGGTGGTTCTCACGAGCCTCAGCACCTCGGTGTCCTCCCTGCGAATCGCGGGATGCCGGCGGATCGACGACTCTCGACGCGACCCGCGACGCAACCGCACGCGGCCCCAGGCAACGAGAGCCGACTGTCGCAGATGGAACCGCTCGCGACCAGATGAGGGGAAGCATGCGTGCACATCAAGGTGGCCAGTCTCATCCGCCGGAACGGTCCGGCACGGTGAGCCATCAGCACGGCGGGCACGAAGAGCAGCACGGCCACGCCGGTCATGACATGCGCGCGGGGCGCGCGGAGCACGCCGGACACGACAAGCACGCCGGTCACAGCGTCGCGATGTTCCGCGACAAGTTCTGGATCTCGCTCGCGCTGACGATCCCGACGCTCGTCTGGGGGCACATGCTCCAGCGCGCGTTCGGCTACACCGCGCCGGCGTTCGCGGGATCGCGGTGGGTCCCGCCGCTGTTCGGGACGGCGGTGTTCCTCTATGGCGGGTGGGTGTTCATCCAGGGAGCGATCCGCGAGCTGCGCGATCGACTGCCGGGGATGATGACGCTGATCGCGCTCGCGATCACCGTCGCATTCGTCTTCAGCGCGATGGTGACGGTCGGCTATCCTGGAATGCCGCTCTGGGAGGAGCTGGCGACGCTCGTCACGATCATGCTGCTCGGCCACTGGATCGAGATGCGCTCGATCTTCCAGGCGCAGGGGGCGCTGAAGGAGCTGGCGAAGCTGCTGCCGAACACCGCGGTGCGCGTCGTCGGCGACGGAACGGAAGAGGTGCCGCTCGACGCGCTGCGCGACGGCGACGTCGTGCTCGTGCGGCCGGGCGCGGGGATTCCGGCCGACGGCGCGGTGCGCGAGGGAGCGAGCGCGGTGAACGAGTCGATGATCACCGGCGAGTCACGCCCCGTCGAGAAGAAAGCGGGAGACCGCGTGATCGCGGGGACGGTGAACGGATCGGGCTCGCTGCGCGTCGAGGTGACGGGAACGGGGGAGCGAACGGCGCTCGCGGGGATCATGCGGCTCGTCGAGCAGGCGCAGAGCTCGCGGTCGCGGGCGCAGGCGCTCGCCGACCGCGCGGCGTTCATCCTCACCCTCGTCGCGCTCGGCGCGGGGGTCGTCACGCTCATCGCGTGGCTCGCGATCAGGCCCGGCGAGGTGGCGTGGGCAGTCGAGCGGGTCGTGACGGTGCTGGTCATCGCCTGCCCGCACGCGCTGGGGCTGGCGATCCCGCTCGTGATCGCGATCTCGACGACGATCGGGGCCCGCAACGGGCTGCTCGTGCGCGACCGGCGCGGGCTCGAGGAGGCGCGCAACGTCACCGCGGTGGTGTTCGACAAGACGGGAACGCTCACGCGCGGGGAGTTCGGCGTCGTGGACGTGGCGACGGCGGATGGGCTCACCGCCGACGAAGCGTTAGGCCTGGCGGCGGCGGTCGAGGGGGACTCGGAGCACACCATCGCGCAGGGGATCGTCCGGAGCGCGACGGAGCGTGGCGTCACGGTCGAACGCGCCGAGGGGTACGCGGCGCTGCCGGGAGTGGGCGCGCGGGCGACGGTGGCTGGGCGCGCGCTCTACATGGGCGGGCCGGCGCTGCTGCGGGCGAAGGAGCGCTCCATGCCCGAGCCGGTGCGCGCGATGGTCGAGCGGGCGACGGCCCGGGGGCAGGCATCGGTCTATCTCGCGGACGAGCAGGCCGTGCTCGCCGCCTTCGCGCTCGCCGACGTCGTCCGTCCGGAGTCGCGGGAGGCGGTGCAGGCGCTGCACGCGCGCGGCGTCGAGGTGGTGATGATGACCGGGGACGCGCGGCAGGTCGCCGACGCGGTGGCGAAGGAGATCGGGATCGACACCGTCTTCGCCGAGGTGCTCCCCGACCAGAAGGCGTCGAAGATCGAGGCGCTGAAGAAAGCAGGGAAGCGGGTCGCGATGGTCGGCGACGGCGTGAACGACGCACCGGCGCTCGTGACGGCCGACGTCGGGATCGCGATCGGCGCGGGGACTGACGTCGCCGTCGAGGCCGGGGACATCGTGCTGGTGCGCAGCGATCCGCGCGACGTGCCGAGGATCATCGCGCTGAGTCGCGCGAGCTACCGGAAGATGATCCAGAACCTCTGGTGGGCGGCGGGCTACAACGTGATCGCGATCCCGCTCGCGGCAGGTGTGCTCGTGTCGCGCGGGATCGTGCTCTCGCCGGCGGCGGGCGCGGTGCTGATGTCGCTGAGCACGGTGATCGTCGCGGTGAATGCGCACCTGCTGCGTTCGCAGGGGTCAGGGGTCGGGGGTCAGGGGTCGGCACGATGAGCGATGACAGAGGAGCGAAATGCTGCTCCCTCGTCGTATTCGCAGACCCCTGACCCCTGCGCGGAGCGCTTTCCCCCTACAACCGCTGCCCCGAACCCTGACTGCTCGATCCGACGGACGAACCTACCGTTCGAGGGCGTGGCAGGCCGCTCCCGGTCTGCCCCGCCAACCCGTTCCCGAATTCCAACGTCGTGAGACGTGCCGCGGCCATGCTGACGCTGCTCTTCCTCCTCCAGTGGACGCTGGCGGGGGCTGGGCTCGTGTGCGGCATGAACGTGTCGCGCGCCACGCACGCGGCGATGGGGGGGATGTCGTCGCATTCGCGGACGGCGTCGGCCGCACGCGACGATGGCGCGGCGTGCGCGACGCCGAGCAGCGAGCAGCGCTGCGACGAATCCGGCGGGATGAGCGCCGGACCGTGTGCGATGGCCGCGGGGTGCGCGATGAGCGTCGCGATGACGCCGGTGCTCGCGCCTGACGCGAGCGTCATGACGGCGAGCGCCGTGCCGGCGTCCGCCGCCGACGTCCTCGTATCCTGGCACGCGCGTCCCGAGCTCCCTCCTCCGAGAGCGTAGCCTCACTCACGATCCCGTGAGTCGCTCGCGCCGTCCCCATCCGGGCGCGCGAGCGTGGTGAACCCGCGATGGGCATCCTGCCCGCATCGCGCAACCAGAGGCACCGGAGATGTACCATCCCATCGTCATTCGACGGCGTCGTGCCGTGCTCGCGGCGATTCTCGCGCTCGCGCTTCCGTGGGTCG
>JABFXM010000582.1 GCA_013361745.1 Gemmatimonadaceae bacterium
AGCCTTACTCCCCTTACTCCCCTTACTCCCCTTACTCCCCTTACTTGGCTCGCTCCCTGCGTAATCGCTGTCCAGATTCCAGACATCGCCACCTCCCGCCGGTAGCGGCGGCCATGCGTTGCGTCCGCTTGGCCCGGGCGGAACATTGTTTGGCATTCGGAGTTAGAGCGTAGTTCCCGCATCGACCCATCGATCTGGTTTTCATGGCAACTGGCACCGCTCCCTCCCTGCCCTCCGCTGCGCTGGCGCAGCGCGCCGCCGCGCTCTGTCTCGATCTCAAGGCGAATGACGTCGTCATCCTCTCGCTCAAGGGCGTGAGCGACGTCGCCGATTTCTTCGTGATCGCGAGCGGCACCTCCGACACGCATGTCCGCTCGATCGCCGACCACGTCGCAGTCGAGCTGAAGAAGGAAGGCGCTCCCGTCCACCATCAGGAGGGCGTGACGCAGGGGCGCTGGGCGCTGCTCGATTACGTCGATTTCGTGGTACACGTGTTCCATCCCTCGCTGCGCAGCTTCTATCAGCTCGAGCGGCTGTGGGGGGACGCGGAAGTGATCCCGGTGGAGAGCCAAGGAGGCACCCCGTGACGACCGTTACCCGCCGCGGGCGCCTGGCGCCCGCGGCACTCGGCGTTCTCGCGACGGCCGCGGGCCTCGCGTTCGCCGCCAGTCCCGCGCACGCCCAGGAGTACTTCGGCCAGAACCAGGTCCAGTACGATCAGTTCGACTGGAAGGTGATGGAGACGGAGCACTTCCTCATCCACTACTACCCGGTCGAGCAGACGGCGGTGTACGACGCGGCCCGGATGGCGGAGCGTGCCTACGCCCGCCTTTCGCGCATCCTCGGCTACCAGTTCCGCGAGAAGAAGCCGATCGTCCTCTTCGCCTCGCGCTCCGATTTCGGGCAGAACAACGTCACGGGCGATCTCGGCGAAGGCGTCGGCGGCGTCACCGAGCCGATGCGTCACCGCATCATCCTCCCCTTCACGGGTGATTACCGGAGCTTCGAGCACGTGCTCACGCACGAGATGGTGCACGAGTTCCAGTACGACATCTTCGCGCGCGGCAAGGCCGGTGGCGGGCTGCAGGCGCTGCAGCAGAACCCGATGCCCGACTGGTACGCGGAAGGGATGGCGGAGTACCTGTCCATCGGCCCCGACCACCCGTTCACCGACTCGTGGATGCGCGATGCTGCCCTCAACGGCAACATCCCGACGATCGAGCAGATGACGCAGCGCCCCGACCAGTACTTCCCCTACCGCTTCGGCGAGTCGCTCTGGGGATACGTCGGCGCGCGCTGGGGCGACGAGACCATCGGCAACATCCTCCGCGCGACGCCTAACGTCGGCGTCGAGCGCGCGGTCAAGCGCGAGCTGGGGATGTCGCTCGAGGACCTGAGCCAGGAGTGGAAGGAGTCGCTGCAGGACCGCTTCCTCCCCGGCATCACGCAGCTCGATCGCGCGCGCCGTTTCGCGCAGCCGGTGCTGAACGAGAAGAAGAGCGGCGGGCAGGTGTTCGTTGCCCCGTCGCTGTCCCCGGACGGCAAGTACATCGCGTTCCTCTCGAACGGCAGCTTCCTCCGCGGCGAGGTCTTCATCGATCTCTGGCTCGGCGACGCCCAGACCGGCAAGCGCATCAAGCGGCTGATCAAGAGCACCACCGATCCGAACTTCGAGGAGCTGCGACTGCTCTACTCGCAGAGCTCCTTCTCCCCCGACGGGAGGCTGCTCGCCTTCACCGCGCAGCGCGCCGGCAAGGACGTCCTCTACCTGCTCGACGTCAGGCGGAAGAAGGTCATCCGTCGCTTCTCGCTCCCCGGCGTCGAGGGTGTCACCAGTCCGACGTGGTCGCCGGACGGCAAGCGCATCGTCGTCAGCGGGGACATCGGCGGGATCACCGACCTGTACATGATCGACGCCGACGGCAAGAACTTCCGCCGCCTCACCGCCGATCGATATGGAGATCTCCAGCCGCAGTGGTCGCCGGACGGCAAGACCATCGCCTTCACGAGCGACCGTGGCGAGGCGACGGACTTCGAGACGCTCCGCTTCAACAAGTGGCGCATCACGCTCCTCGACCTCGAGACGATGCAGGTGACGGTCGTCCCCGGTCAGGCGGGATTGAACCTCAACCCGCAGTGGGCACCCGACGGCCGGTCGATCGCGTATCTCTCGGATCGCACGGGGATCTCGAACCTCTTCCTCTACGACCTCGACGCGAAGCAGCATTACCAGCTGACGAACGTCGCGTCGGCGATCAACGCCTTCACGGAGTACAGCCCCGCGATCACCTGGGCGCGCGGCGCGGACCGACTCGCCTTCACGTATTACGAGAACGGCGATTACACGATCTGGGGGATCAACAACCCGCGGTCGCTGAAGCGCGAGCCGTTCCACGACGTGCCGATGGTCGCGGGCCCGATCTACAGCTCGCGCCGCGACTCGTCGCGTGTGGCCGCCGCGGCGCCGGCGATGGACACCACGCCGGTCGCGACGCGCATGTCGACCTATCGCGCCGGTGGGACGTCGTTCCGCTCCTCGGGCGTCGTCACCGCCGGCAGCGCCGACGCGCCGCGCCACGCGGTGACGGTGGCCGCGATGCTCGACAGCGCCGCGCTCGCGCTGCCGGACACCGCCACCTTCCGGCTCACCGACTACAAGGTCCGCTTCCAGCCGGACTACATCGCGCAGCCGAGCATCGGCTACGTGCAGGACAACTACTACGGCCGCGGAATGGTCGGTGGGACGACGATCATCCTCAGCGACCTGCTCGGCAACAACCGCCTCGCGATCTCGGCCGCGGTGAACGGCCGGCTCAGCGACGCGCAGCTCTACACCGCCTGGGCGAACTACGGCCATCGCGTGCAGTACGCGACCGGGATCGACCAGTACCCGTACTACTTCCTCACGGGCGATCAGCTCGTGCCGACGTCGAACGATCCGAACGATCCGATCCAGGCACAGCTCCAGGAGATCACGCGGTTCATCTTCCGCGACGTCTTCGCCGTCGGGATGTATCCGCTGAACCGCTTCACCCGCCTCGAGTTCGGCGCCCGCTTCAACAACATCGACCGGCAGACGCTGTACATCCACCGCTTCATCGATTTCCAGCAGCAGGTGACGACGGGTTACTACCTGGACGACATCAAGAACCAGCCGGGAATCAACAACTACGCGGTGAACGCGGCGTGGGTCTCGGACAACGCGCTGTGGGGCTACACGGGACCGATCTCGGGGCGGCGCTACCGCTTCCAGGTCGAGCCACAGACCGGGAGCTGGCAATGGATCGACTACCTCGCCGACTACCGGCGCTATGACCCGATCCTCTTCAACTTCCTGACGGTCGCGACCCGCGGACTGGTGAGCATCACCGCCGGGCGCGACGAGCACTGGGCGTACAAGTACATCGGCCGGCCGGAGTACATCCGCGGATACGATCGCGAGAATTTCTTCTCGTACAGCTGCGGCGCCTTCGGCTCGGTGGCGACGAACTGCAACGCGCAGAGCCTCCTCGGCAGCCGGATCGCCGTGGCGAACGCGGAGCTGCGATTCCCGGTGATCCGCCGCCTCGAGCTGGGCGTCCTCCCGATCGCGCTTCCGCCGATCGAGGGCGCGCTCTTCTACGACGCCGGCATGGCGTGGAGCAGGGGGAACAAGGTCCAGCTGAAGGCCCCCACCGACCCCGCGGCGGAGCCGAATACGCGCTACCCGTACCGCAGCTACGGCGCGGGGGTTCGCGTCAACTTCTTCGGCTACGCCATCCTTCGCTGGGACTACGCGAAGCCGCTGAGCATCGACCACAAGCCCTTCTGGACATTCTCGATCGGTCCGAACTTCTGATCGTTGCTGGAGGCTGGAAGCAGGAGGCTGGAAGCAGGAGGCTGAAGGCAGGAGGCTGAAGGCAGGAGGCTGAAGGCAGGAGGCTGAAGGCAAGAGGCTGGAGGCAGGAAGCTGAAGGCTGGAAGCGGGAAGCGACGAGCCTCCTGCTTCCAGCTTTCTGCTTCCAGCCTCCGCTTCCCGCCTCCGCTTCCGGCCTCCGCTTCCAGCCACCGACGAGCCTTCGCAACTGGTTGGGAGCCGCTCGGGTACGTACCTTCCCCCCGTGCGCACGCTGCTCGCGTTGGCGCTCGTGCTCGCCGCCTGCGGTCGCTCCGACCGCCCGGCTGACCCCGCCGCGCACGACGCCTCTCCATCGCTGACCCGCGCCTCCGGCCCGGACCCCGTCGTTCTGCGCATTCCGCGCGGCGGGGGTGCCGCGCGTGCCTATCTCTACCCGCACCTCGACTCCGCCGTCTGGAGCTCGCCGGCACCCCTCCCCGCCCCCGAGCGCACCCTCGCCTTCGACGACGAGGCCGGCCAGCTGCTCGTAGCCGATGCGAAGGGCGCCCCCGTACGCCTCGATCTCCGCACCGGCGACGTCACGATCACGCGCAAGCCGAAGCTCCTCACCGTCGCGTCGGTCGATGGCCAGTCCGTCTACGGCGTGACCGACAGCGGCACGGTCGTGCGCTTCACGCCGAGCGGGCGCTGGAGCTTCAAGGCGCCGCTGCGGGCGCGCGAAGTTCTCCCGCAGAGCGACGGATCACTCCTCGTCGAGGCGGACCGCGCGGGCAACGCGGTGCTCTGGCACCTCTGGCCCCCCGATTCGCGAATCGTGGACAGCGCAGTCGTCCCCGCCGCCGCGCGTGCGCGCTCGGTGCAGGCCGGCGACCGTGTGGTGCTCGTACGCGACTCCTCGATCGCTTCCGTGCGCGGCCGCGATCTCTCGCCCTCAGCCGCGGTATCCCTGTCCGACGGAATCCGCGCGCTGGCGGCGACACCGAGCGGCGACCGGCTCTACGTCCTGACCGCGGGGAAGCCGGAGCTTCGCGCCCTCGACCGTTATCGCGAGGGAGACGGAGAGCGCATCGAGCTCCCGGGGGAGGCGATCGATCTGCGCATGGACCCGCTCGGCCGCTACCTCCTCGTGCGTCCCGCGAAGGGCGACTCCGCGTGGGTCGTCGCACTCGGCGCGCAGCGCGTGCTCGGCGCGGTCGCGACCACATGGCGCGCCGACCTGCCGGCGCTGGCATCCGACGGCCGCCTCGCGCTCGTGAGCGGCAACGACGTCCGCTTCGTGGACCCGGAGACCTTCGCGCCCGGGGCGACCGTGCGCGGTGGTGCCAGGGACTTCTGGGCCTTCGTCGCATGGAACGGATTCCGGCCGCGAGACGCGTCGCTCGATCAGCCGGTCCGCTTCGACAGCGGGGTCGCGCCGCGCGCCGACAGCACCGCGCACTCCGACAGCGGCAACCCCTTCCCCTCCCCGGCCGAAGTCGCGGGCGTCGCCGACGCGCGGGCCGGCAGCGTTCCGCTGCCTAACGGCGGACGTCCCGCGCCCGGGGGCGCGCCGCCCCAGGCCGCGTCGGCCCCCGCGAGTCGCGGATATTTCGTCTCGGTCGCGTCCCACAACAACGAGGCGGCGGCCCGCGACGACGCCGCGAAGGTCACGGTCGAGGGTGTCGCGGCTCACGTCGCGACCGCGCCCGCGAATGGCGGAGGCGTGGTGTACCGGGTCGTCCTCGGCCCGTATGGCTCGCGCGCTGCAGCGGGGCAGGCGGGATCGCGCACGAAGCGCCCCTACTGGATCTACGAGGCCGGCCCGTGAGACTCGTCGACGAATCGCGCCCCGGCGCGACCTGGTGGGAGGATGAGGGCCGCCGCATCGGAGAGGAGCTCGGCGCGGTCACCGCGGCGGTCGTCGTCGCACCATCGGCCGAAGACGCAGCGGCGCTGGCGCTCGGCGCGGGGTCGGTGCAGGCCGCGACGCGCCGCGTCGTCGTAGCCGACCTCGCGGGCGATACGCCAGCGATCCAGCGGCATGTAGGGACCGACGATCCGCACGGCGTCGCCGACAGCTTTCTCTACGGCGTCTCGATCAATCGCATCGCGCATCCCGTCGCCGGCACGAGCAATCTCTTCGTCCTGCCCAGCGGGACGCAGGCCGTGGTCGACGACGAGATCTATCGCAACGCTCGCTGGCGGCGGCTGGTCGCCGGCTTTCGCGAGGTCGGCGCGCTGCTCCTCCTCGTCGCCCCCGCCGACGCGCCCTCGCTCGACGCGATGATCTCGGTCACCGATGGAGTGATCGCCGGCGGCGAGAC
>JABFXM010000607.1 GCA_013361745.1 Gemmatimonadaceae bacterium
TGTTCTTCCCGCACCCGCTCTCGCCTATCGCCCGCCGAGTGCAGATCGACTGACAGCGAGTCGATCCGCCGGCTGTCCATCGCGCGGACGGTGAACACCGCGCCGCCGCCGGTGACCCGGTCGCCGACGACGGGGAGACGGCCGAGCACTCCGAAGACCCAGCCGCCGATCGTCGTGTAGTCGTCGGAGACGACGTCGAGTGAGTAGCGCTCGTTCAGCTCGTCGATGTTGGTGCTCCCCGGCACGAGCACCTCGCCGGCGGACGGGCGCGCGAAGGGCTCGACCGCCTCGTCGTACTCGTCGAGGATCTCGCCGACGATCTCCTCGAGCAGATCCTCCATCGTGACGAGGCCCGCGGTTCCGCCGTACTCGTCGAGCACGATCGCCATGTGCTCCTTGAGCCGCTTGAAGTCGGACAGCACTTCCTCGACCTCGCGCGTTCCGGGCACGACGTGCACGGGACGCATGACGTCGCGCGGCGAGAACGTCTCCGGACGATGCACCAGCACCCGCAGCAGGTCCTTGGCGAGGACGAGCCCGACGACGTGGTCGATCGTCTCCTCGTAGACGGGGAATCGCGAGAAGCCGCTCTCCTCGGCGATCGCGACCGCCTCGTCGAGCGTCGAGTCGATCTCGAGCGCGACCATGTCGGTGCGCGGCGTCATCACCTCGCGCGCGTTCTTCTCCGAGAACTCGAAGACACCTTCGATCAGGTCGGCGTCGCGTTGCTCGAGCACTCCGCCTTCCTGGCTCTGCTCGACGAGGAGCCGCAGCTCCTCTGCCGAGTGGACCTGCTCCTCGGCGTCGATCGGCCGCTGGCCCAGCCCGCGCAGGACGAGGGTCGCGGAGCGGCTGAGCACCCAGGTGAAGGGGCTGACGAGCCAGGCGAAGGCGATGAGCGGCGGCGACAGCCAACGCGCGAGCATCTCGGGGTGGTTCAGCGCCGCCGCCTTGGGCGTCAGCTCGCCGAACACCACGTGGAAGTACGTCACCACGATCAGCGCCACGGTGGCGCCCAGCGTGACGCGGAGCGAGACTTCGACGACGAAGGGAAGGTGCGCGAGCAGATGCTCGAACAGCTCGCCGAACGCGGACTCGGCCACCCAGCCGAGTCCGAGGCTGGCGAGCGTCACCCCCACCTGCGTCGCCGAGAGGAGCCGCGGCAGATTGTTGAGCGCACGAAGAGCGAGGCGTGCCTTCGCGTCGCCGCCGCGCGTCAACGCTTCGAGCCGCGTCCGCCGCGAGCGGACGAGCGCGAACTCGGCGCCGACGAAGAATCCGTTCAGCAGCACGAGCACGAAGACGATGAGCAGCCTGACTAGCACGCCGGAAAGCTACTTCGCCCGAGGGGTGGGAGGCCAGTCGTGACACACGCCCACCACGGGCACTCGCACGCGCACGGGCATCACGGTCACTCGCACGGGCCGGGCGCGCACGTGCATCACGCGGGACTCGACGTGCACGCGCACTCGCTCCGCGGGCTGCGCATCGCGCTCGGCCTCACGGCCGTGTTCCTCGTTGCCGAAGTGATCGGCGCGATCCTCTCGAACTCGCTGACGCTGCTCGCCGACGCGGGGCACATGCTCACCGATGTCGCCGCGCTCTCGCTCTCGCTCTTCGTCGCGTGGATCAGCCGGCGACCCGCGACGCCGGACAAGACGTACGGCTACTGGCGCTGGGAGATCCTCGCCGCGTTCCTGAACGGCGCCGCGCTGCTCCTCGTCTCGGCGTGGATCATCTGGGAGGCGATCTCGCGCCTGCGCGCGCCGGAACGCGTCGGCGAGGGGACGATGCTCCTCGTCGCCTCGACGGGCCTGGTCGTCAACCTCATTGCTGCGTGGGTGCTGCACCCGACGAGCGAGGGGTCGCTCAACGTGCGTGGTGCCTACCTGCACGTGCTCTCGGACCTCCTCGGATCGGTGGCGGCGCTCGTCGCGGCACTCGTCATTCGCACCACGGGCTTGCTCGTCGCCGATCCGATCGCGTCGATCGCGATGACCGTGCTGATCATGCGCGGCAGCTGGCGACTGGTGCGCGAGAGCATCGACATCCTGCTCGAGTCGACGCCCGCGAGTGTTCCCCTCGGCAGCGTACGCGAGCAGCTCGCGGCGATCCCGGGGATCGAGTCGGTGCACGACCTCCACGTGTGGACGGTGACGTCGGGCGTCATCGCGATGAGCGTGCATGCCATCGTGCGCGATCCGGAACGTCACCAGCATGTCCTCGAGCACGTGCACGACGCGATGTCGCTCTTCGACATCCAGCACGTCACCGTGCAGCTCGAGCGCCGCGAGATGTACGAGCGCGAGCATCATCTCCATCCCTGACGCGGCGGGCGCGAGGGATTAAGGATCGTTCATCGTACGCGCCGGCGCAGCGGACACTCTGACCGCACGCTGTTCAGTCCCGTGACAGCGGCGCGCCGGACGGTCAGAAATGGTGACGTTAGGCCCGGGGGCGCGTCTCTACGGGATGACGTTTCCTCCCCAGATGAGCGACTACCGCATCGAGAAGATCCGCTGTCCAGTCGTCGTGAGGACGCACAGCGGAGACACGGTGGCCGGCGAGATTTTCCTTCAGCCGTTCGTGCGCCCGGGCGGCGGTGACGAGCGGCCGCAGGACATCCTCAACGGCCGCGATCCATTCTTCCCGCTGGCGCTCGCCGACGGCGACACCCTTCTCCTCGCGAAGGACCAGGTGCTCGAAGTCGCGATCGACCGCGTCGACGACGAGGACGATGCCCTCGAGGTCATGTCTCGACCCATGGTGGTCGAGATCCGCCTGACGAGTGGAGACAAGCGTGCCGGGGCGATCTTCCTCGACATGCCAAGCGAACGCCCCCGACTGCTCGATTATCTGAACCGCGAAGACGAGCGGTTCCTCACGCTGCACGGCACGGAGCGCCGTTTCCTGATCAATCGTCGGGAGATCGAGCACGTCCGGCCGCTCGACTAACTCATGGCACAACTCGACCGACTGCTGTCCGTCATGGTGAGCAACCGCGCGAATGCGCTCGTCCTCAACGAGGGCGAGGTCGCGCAGCTCGACGTGGCTGGTGGCAACCGACCGGTGACGAAGCAGCCCCTGACCTCGCAGCAGGTGGTCATGCTGCTGCGCGAGATCGCCCCCGCCGATGCGGGCGCGAAGCTGGAGGCCGGTCAGCCGGCGACCTTCCAGTACAGCTCCGACGACGGGATCTTCGTCGCGCGAGCGACACTGGCCGGCGGGCGTTGGGAAGCGTCGGTTCGCGTCGACGACTCGGCCATCACGTCGCCCTCGTTGGGCGGATTGGCCGCCGCCGACCAGCCGGCGATCGCCCGCGGGACGCCGATGCGCACGACGCCGATTCCGCCGCAGGCCGTCGCCGGCGGCAATGGTCATCGGCCGACGCCGAGCGCGGCGACGGCCATGGGGGCGACGAACGGGAACGGCGCCCCGAAGGCGGCGCCCGCGGCGCACGTCGCCGATCCGCGCGCGCGCCAGGAGATCGATTCCCTCCTCACCCTGATGGTGCAGAAGGGCGGCTCCGACCTGCACCTCCGCGTCGGCGAGCCGCCGGTGCTTCGGCTCCATGGCGAGATGCAGCGGATCGACGGGAAGGCGACGCTCACGAACGAGTCGCTCGAGGCGATGCTTCTCTCGATCATGCCCGATCGCAACCGCGGTGAGTTCGGTGACCTGTGGGATACCGACTACGCGTACGAGATCGAGGGTGTTGCCCGCTTCCGCGCCAACGCGGCGCGCGAGCGCAAGGGCGCGGCCGCGGTGTTCCGGACGATCCCGGCGCAGGTCGTGACCGTCGAGCAGATGGGCGTCACGCCGGAAGTGCAGCAGCTCTGCTACCTGACGAAGGGACTCGTGCTCGTCACTGGCCCGACGGGCTCCGGCAAGTCGACGACCCTCTGCTCGCTCATCGATCTGGTGAACCGGTCGCGCAACGACCACGTCATCACGATCGAGGATCCGATCGAGTTCGTGCACCCGAACAAGAACTGCATCATCACGCAGCGGCAGGTCGGCGTGCACACGAAGAGCTTCAAGAGCGCGCTGCGCGCCGCGCTGCGCGAGGATCCGGACATCATCCTCGTCGGTGAGCTCCGCGATCTCGAGACCGTCGCCATCGCGATCGAGACGGCGGAAACGGGACATCTCGTCTTCGGCACGCTCCACACGACGACGGCCGCGGGCACCGTGGACCGCATCATCGACCAGTTCCCCGCCGACCGTCAGGAGCAGATCCGCGTGATGCTCGCCGACTCGCTGAAGGGCGTGATCTCGCAGACGCTCTGCAAGAAGATCGGCGGCGGCCGCGTCGCGGCGCGTGAGATCCTGCTCACGATCCCCGCGATCTCGAACCTGATCCGCGAGTCAAAGGTCTTCCAGATCAACTCCGTGCTGCAGACCTCCCGCAAGCTCGGGATGATCACGCTCAACGACGCCCTGATCGACCTCGTCGACGGAAACCTCGTCGAGCCGAAGGAGGCCTACATGAAGGCGATCGACAAGGCGAACTTCGCCAACATGCTCCGGCAGCGGAACCACGACGTCTCCTTCCTCGACATCAGCGGCGAGGAGAGCGGGGCGAAGCCTGCAGGCAAGGCACCCGCGGCCGGGAAGCCGGTAGCCGCGGCCGCAGGCAAGCGCTAGACGTCGCGTCGACCGGCAGGGAGCGGTGGGCAGGAAGCGATAGGCAGGAAGCGATAGGCAGGAAGCAGGAGGCGGCTCGGGGGACGATTCCCTCGAGCCGCCTCCTGCTTCCTGCCTCCTGCCTCCTGCCTGCAGCTAGTCCGTCTCCGGTCTATCCCCGTCGTCTTCCGGAAGCGCGCTTCGTCGTTCCTGCAACTCCCCTCTGGGTCGCGAGTACTCCTCTCGCTCGCTGTACCCGTAGCCGCCGAGCACCTCACCGCCACGCATGTAATCGTGGCCGTAGCCGCGGCCGAGGGGATAACCATTGCGGGATGTTTCGTCGCGCTCCTCCATGGGACACCTCCGGAGTTGAACGGGGTTCTAGCTGGCGACGGCAGGATGCCACACTCCGCGCCCCCAGGCAAGGTGAGCAGTTCCCAATGCCATTTCGGGGCAAATTCGGCTATAATTGAAGGCTATGCAGATTCGGAATATCGCCATCATCGCCCACGTCGATCACGGGAAGACGACCCTCGTCGACAAGATGCTCCGTCAGGCCGGGGCGTTCCGCGAGAATCAGGTCGTCGACGAGCGGGTGATGGACTCCAACCCGCTCGAGCGCGAGCGCGGGATCACGATCCTCGCCAAGAACACCTCCGTCCGCTGGAAGGGGACGAAGATCAACATCGTCGACACCCCCGGACACGCGGACTTCGGCGGCGAGGTCGAGCGCATCCTGCGCATGGTGGACGGCGTGCTCCTGCTCGTCGACGCCTTCGACGGGCCGATGCCGCAGACGCGCTTCGTCCTCCGCAAGGCGCTCGCGCTCGGCCGGACGCCGATCGTCGTCATCAACAAGATCGATCGTCCGGGCGCGGACCCGATGCGTGTCCACGACGAGGTGCTCGATCTCTTCATCGAGCTCGAGGCGAACGAGGAGCAGCTCGAGGCGCCCGTCGTATACGCGTCGGCGCGCGAGGGTGTGGCGACGATGGACATGGACGTCACGCCGAAGGATCTCTCGCCGCTGTTCGACACGATCGTCGAGAAGGTTCCCGCGCCTCCGCACGACGACGCGGGCCCGTTCCAGATGCTCGTCTCGACGATCGACTATTCGCCGTACGTCGGACGGCTCGCGGTCGGGCGCATCGAGCGCGGGACGGTGAAGGTCGGCGAGCAGGTCGCGCTGCTCTCGATGGACGAGGCGCGTAGCGCGGAGCGCGCGCGCGTCACCAAGCTGATCGCGTTCGAGGGGCTCGAGCGGACGGAAGTGCAGCAGGCATCGGCGGGTGAGATCGTGTCGATGGCCGGCCTCGAGAACGTCGAGATCGGCCTCACGATCACCGACGTCGAGCGGCAGGAGCGCCTCGAGGGGATCGCGGTCGAGGAGCCGACGATCAGCGTCGACTTCGTCGTGAACAACTCGCCGTTCGCCGGAAAGGAAGGGAAGTACGTCACGTCGCGGCA
>JABFXM010000249.1 GCA_013361745.1 Gemmatimonadaceae bacterium
AGGCGTGCGCGCCCGGCGCGCGTTCCGCCGCGGACGGGGACCGCCGGCACGTCGTGGTCGATCTCGCAGCGCGCGACCTCGGCGGCGACGTCGACGCGCGAGAGATCGAGCGCGTCGATCTCGAGCGCGGCGAGCAGCGCGAGAGGGAAGTCGCGGCGCGGTGGACGATCGGCGACCGGCTCGAGCGAGATGTCGCGCAGCTTCGCGAGCTTCGGCCGGATCGTGCGCGCCGCATACTCCTCGCGCGGGATCATCGCGGCGGGGATGACGCCGACCGAGTCGACGGCGACGACGCGACAGGGCGCGCTCGCCGCGAGGCGCGCCGTGCGCTCGGCGACCCCGCCGGTCGGACACGAGTCGGTGACGACGACGCACGCACGTCCGACCGCCCGCTCGAGCGCGCGCGAGCGCTCGATCTTCCGGCGACGGAGGATGAAGCGGAACGTGTAGCCGGCCGCGTCCGCCGCCCGTGCGACATCCTGCGCGCCCTGGATCGCGAAGGTGTGCGTCCGATCCGACGCATGCTCCCCCTCGCAATCGAGCTCGTGGAGGATGAGCAGCGGCCGATTGAGCCGGTCCGCCTCGAGCGTCGCGTAGCGGAGCGCCCAGTTCTCGTGGATGCGCTGGGTGCTCTGCATGAGGTAGAGCACCAGCTCCCCTTCGGGGACGAGGCGCATCTCGTTCACGCGCGCACAGCGCTGCGCGAGCTGGTCGCGGACGTACGGGGAGCCGAGTGGGTGCATGCGGCTCCAACGGAAAGTGCGCGATGATGGTTCCTGCGGCCCAGGCCGGCTCGGGAGGGCCAGGAGGCACGAGGCAACGACGAGACACGAGGCTATTGTCATGACTTCTGAGACAGATGGCAGTAGTCACCGTGACACTAGCCTCATGCCCCATGGTCATTCCCCATGACAGTATCGTTCGTGACGCTACCCACCGGTTGCGCGTCCTTGACTCGATGGGTGGGTCCCGCTACTTTGGTAGCATCGGCGGCCCCGCCCAAGCGGGGCCGCTGTGCTTCCCGCGAGCGGTGCAATCACGGCACGAGCTACGAGGGATGAGAGGGGCTGTAGCTCAGTTGGGAGAGCGCTGCAATCGCACTGCAGAGGTCAGGGGTTCGACTCCCCTCAGCTCCACTCGGCAGCAAGCACGGCTGGCACGCTTCTGGCCTTGTCCGGTAGATGGTTGCCCGCCGCTGTTCGGTAGGACATAGAGTTCCAATGACAGCGAGCGTGGCACGTCTCCGGCGGGTTTCCTCGCCACGAGAGACAGAACGGCGCGCCCCCTCAGGGGGCGCGCCGTTCGGCGGTTGAGCCGACCACTTCACCAGCTGTCGCCCCCGCCCGGCGGAGGCCAGGAGCCGAGGACCTTTCGCAGCTGCACGAGCTGCCCGGCGTGGTAGCCGTTGTGGAGGGCGAGCCCGTTCAGTGTCCCGAGGCGGGTCTTGCCGGCGAGAGTCGGCCCCGTCTCGCCTAACGGCGCCGCGCTCACCGCGCGTTCGGCATCCGCGAGCCCGCGCGTGAACGCGTCCACGACGTCGCGCCATTCGCGCTCGTTCGCCGGCGCGACGGGACCCGGCCAGCCTTCGCTGTCGTGCGGCGGCGTCGGCGCGTGGTGTCCGGCGAGACGCGCGAGATAGCGGTCCTGCCAGTACACCATGTGCGCGAGGAGCTGGAGCGCCGAGTGCTCGAAGCCGTGCGGCACCTGGCCGGCGAGCCGCCAGTCGAGCGCGTCCACCGCGCGCAGCGGATCGACGAACTGTCCGTGGCCGCGAAGCGCGCGACGCAGCTCCTCGGCGAGGACGTCGCTGTCGACGACGTGCGTCGCCATCAGCGGTCGCTCCCGCCGCTGAACGACGCGTCGCCCAGCTGGCTCGCGAGATCGGCGCCGAGGGCGAAGATCGCGTCGGCGAAGAAGCGGTCCTTCTGCTGCTCGACGCGAACGGTGACGTCGCTCATCGCCGAGCTGCCCAACGACGAGAGCCAGCGGACGATCGCCGCCTCCTGCACTTCCATGTGGAAGTCGCGAACGATCGAGGTCTGCCCGTCGGCGGAGGCGCGGGCGACCACGCGCATCGCGATTCCCTCGCCGGTGAACGGCCGATGGAGCGCGCTGCTCATGAGATGGTCGACGGCGAGCGGGAAGCGCCAGTCCGGCTCGTGACGCCAGTGGATGCTCCATCCGCGCTCGGTGGACGTGCGCACCGGGACGACGTCGGCGAGCAGGTGGTTCGCCCCGACGTTGAAGATCGCGAGCTTTCCGTTGAAGCTCATGCGCATGCGCAGCGAGTCCGGGGGAGTCGCGCGCGCCGCGCCGACGAGCGGCTGCAGCACGCCGTCGCGCGTCCTCACCCTCACGTGCAGCACCTCGTCGTCCGCGAGAAGCCTCGCGAACGGCGTTCCCTGGTAGTCCTCGAGGACGATGTCGTAGCGCGCGGGGGCAGTGTACTTCGCGAGATACCTCGCGAAGTCGGGATACGCCGCGGCGAGGCGATCGGGATGCATCGAGACGCGGAAGGAGACCGCGGTCGAGCGGTCGGCGTAGACGGTCGTCGCGACCGAATCCATGTCGAAGAGGCGGCCGAGTGCGGCGGTGGTGCGTGGCAGCGCGCGTCGCGCGAGCGCCCGCACGTCGGCGCCCGAGCGTCCTTCGGCGGCGGCGAGAAAGCGCAGCCGCATCGCGTCGATCTGTTGCGGAGTCGCGGCACCGACCGCCAGCTCGTCGCTCGAGCGCCACTCGTACGCGTCGCCGCCGAGCGCGCGGAGATGCATGACGTGGCGCGATTCGCCGACGTGCGCTGGAGGGGGCGCATCGCCGCGGACCTCGAGCATGTAGCGCCCGTCGGCGAGCGGTGCGCCCGCGACGACGAGAGTGCGGAGCGGACCGTTGCGCGCGGTCCAGACGACGGTGTCGTCGAAGATGCGGGACGGGACGAGCGAGCCGCGGACGTAGCGGGGGCGGACTTCCTTGAGACGCGGGCCGCGGGTGAGAGGGCCGAGGCGGAGGGCGAGGGCGCGGAAGAAGTCCTCGCTGTTGGCGCGGGCCTCGGCGTCGGTGCGTCCCATCGTCGCGGCGGGCGAGGAGCCGCAGGCGGTGAGGAGAAGGAGAGCGAGCGCGCGCGCCGTGAGGCGAGCGCGGCGTGGCGGGCGCGCGGGAGTGATCACGACGGAAAGATGGCGGCGGGAACGCGCGCGGGAGAGTGGGTGCGGGGTAGTTCCGGGGTTGCTTGGAGGGTGGGCGCGGCTTATTTTTCTGGTCCGTCCGCGAGGACGCGCAAGTCACGCTGCCCCTTGGTGTAACTGGCAACACGCCTGACTCTGGATCAGGAGAGTCCTGGTTCGACCCCAGGAGGG
This sequence comes from Gemmatimonadaceae bacterium, assembly GCA_013361745.1. Lineage (GTDB taxonomy): Bacteria > Gemmatimonadota > Gemmatimonadetes > Gemmatimonadales > Gemmatimonadaceae > JABFXC01. The sequence continues at coordinate 3,354 of JABFXM010000249.1, forward strand.
GCAACTCGAGACCCGGCAAGCACTTCCCGTGCTGCCGGGTCTCGTCGTTTTCTGCCCGTGGTATAGTTTTGGTATAGTTTCTCGCCCGAAGTCTACCGCTCCAACGACTTCGGGAGATCCGCGCGCTTCTTCTCCGCGCGCTTCCGCGGCTCGCTCATCACCTCGAGCAATGCCGCCTCGTCGGCGTGCTGGTAGCACGTGAGCAACGTCGTCACGTCCTTCCATCCGCCGGCATCTGCCACCGCCTTCAGTGGCAGGTGCATGCGCTCGCTCGCCCACTTCCGGCGGTAGGGATGCCACAATCCGCCGGCGAGCTTCGGCAGATTCGCCTTCCGCTCCGCCGCGGCGAGCCACTGTGTGAGCAGATCGGCGGGCATCGCGTGGCGAGGCTCTCGCACGCTCGGGAACACGCGTCCGGTCAATGCGCCGAGCTGCTTCCGGAATCCCGCCAGCTCCTCCAGCAACGCGTTAGGCACCGGGATCACGGATTCGACGCCCTTCTTGTCGTATTCGGCTCGCCAGCGGATCGTACCCGCGCCGAAGTCGATGTCCTCCCATGACAGGGCGACGATCGCACCGCGCCGCCTGCCGGTTCCCTCGGCGAGGACGAGCGCGAGCTCGAGCCGGAGCCACTTCGCCCGCTCGCGATCGGTCGTGGCCTGCGCCGCGAGATTCCGCAGCGCTTCTCGTGTCGCGAGAAACCGCTCCCACGATGCGACTGGCCGCACGGGGTTCTTCTCCCGGTCCACCCGCAGCCCATCGAGCGGATTCCGCTCGAGCCACCGCGGGCCGGCGGGATCTGAATCCGACGCGGGCACCCCGCACGCCCAGCGCAGCATCGCTCGGAGCAGCACGAGATCGGCGTGCACCGTCCGCTGCCCCACGCGCTCAGTCTTCTTCCCCTTCGCGTACCGGATCCCGCCGGCACGCCGCGCTACACCATAGTTCAACACGTCGCGCGGCGTGAGTGTGCGAACGTCGCGCGTCGTTCCGAAGTACGCGAGAAGTACGGGGGCCCGGTACTCGACGTCCTGCCGTGTGTGCGCCTTGTTGTCGAGAAACGTCCCGCACTCGCTCCGGAACCGCCGCCACAGCTCACCCAGCGGGACCGGGCCCGAGATCACGCGGCGCCCACCTTCCTGCGGCATGCGCAGCTCGTGCGCCGCGTACTGTCCCGGCCCGCCGCCCGTGATCAGCGCGGCGTAGAGCTGCCGCCCCAATCGCTCCGCCTCGCCGCGGTCCCGCGTGCCTAACGCGACGCGGTCGGGCCCCTGGTAGAACATTCCATCCTTTCGCTTCTGAAACAGCCGGACGCGTGTCCCACGCTCGCCGAGCGAGCAGGTCCACGCGCCCGTATCCGTCTGGCGCCACTCGCTGCGCCGCAGGGGTTGCGTCATGTCTGACGTCCTCCCCGCCGGCTCGAGAGCGTCCGGGCGTCGGCGATCGGATCATAGCCGAGCCGATGGAGAGGAGCAACGCGGCGCGCTGCACGGATAGGCAAATCGCCGGCGCGCACGCGCGGAGCCCCGCGGCGGCCGATACTGAGGAGACGGCCAGCGCGGATGAGGCGGGCGAGGTGGCCGGCCGTATAGCCGGAGCGCCGCGCGGCCTGGGCCAAGGTCAGCGCCTCGCCGTCCCGCTCGACGAGTGCGCGCTCCATCCGGGCAACGGCCCACTCGAGCGCGCGCGCCCGGGATTCGTCGGCGAAGCTCTCGCGGAGCTCGGCGGCCTTCGCTCGGATCTCGTCGAGCGCCTGCTGCAACACGTCCATGGCCCGGTCCAGCATCCCGCGAAGCTCATGAGGACGTACCCGTGCGGAAGCCGCGTCGTTCGCCTACTGTTCTCCTCACGCACGAACCCCAGGGATCCTCGATGCCATTCCGCGTCACGCACGACAACGGGACCACGATCATTGCCATCGTCGGCCACCTGCTGACCGACAATCGCGCCGAGTTCAAGCAGCGAGCACTGGACGAGACCGACCACGGCGTGCGCCGCATCGTCGTCGATCTCCGGGAGACGGAATACATCGACAGCTCAGGGCTCGGTGCGCTCGTCTCGGTATCGAAGAAGCTTCGTGACCTCGCCGGACAGCTCTGGGTGTCGAACCTCAACAGCGACCTGCGCACGCTCTTCCAGCTCACCCGCCTCGAGCTCGTGCTGCCCGAACTGCCGGACGGACCAGGAACGATCAGTGAGCGCGCACGCGCGGCGACGCCGCGCCAGCGAGGCACGGGCACGTACTCAGGGGCGGGCGAGGACTCACGACCTAACGTGTGACGGGAGCACGCAGCGCGACTCGCGCGGCGGTGGCGCGGTGCGCATCTTCGCCTGACCTCCCACGGCGATCCCTCCATGCGTGACAGTCACCGCTCACTCAGGCGCGAACGCGGACGCCGCGTCGTTCTCGCCACCATCGTTCTGGCCACCGTCGTCGCCGGGCTCTCCGCGTGTCGGCAGCACGACCGGTCCGGCGGGGACGCCGTCGCGATCGCGCAGCGGTTCCTCACAGCGCTCGACCGCAAGCAGTGGGACAGCGTCGCCGCGCTCGTTGACTCGGTCGAGGTCCAGCGATTCCATGATCAGCAGCTGATGATCCTCGCCGGATTGGCGGAGCACGAGCGCGAGATCGTCAAGGCGATGAGCGCGACGGGGTCGGGCGGTCTGGCGAGCATCGGCGCCGTCCCTCCGCTCGATACTGCGCTCATCGCTCGGCATCGGGCGTGGCCCGTCC
>JABFXM010000391.1 GCA_013361745.1 Gemmatimonadaceae bacterium
TACTCGCGCATCTACATGCTCGCGATGATCCTGATCCTCTGCCTCATCCCGCTGCTTCTCCTGATCCGCCAGACCCGAGGCAGCGGCGGCGCGCACGCGGTAATGGAGTAGAAGGTCGCGAAGCATTGCTCTTGCGGTGAACAACAGCTGCTGTGAACAACATCTGCTGTGAATAACAGAAGGCACGAAGGCACGAAGGGTTTGCTTAAGACCCTTCGTGCCTTCGTGCCTTCTGTTCATACCGGCAACAGCAAAAGTATGTAGCTCTTAAGATCTTCGTGCCTTCTGTTATAACCAGCTAAGGCTTCACGTCCTCGCATCGACGATGCGGATCGGCGGGACGCCGACGATCTCGTAGGTGCCGGAAGCGATGCCGATGTGGGCTTCGTCGAGCTTCGTGAGGATCTCACGGAACATCGCGTCCTTGATCGGTCGGATGCCGCGCTCGGGGACGAGGAAGCGCAGGTTCATCTCGAGCCAGTTGTCGGTGATCCGCCAGTAGACGATGGGCTCGAGGGTCACCTCCTCGGGCAGCGTGAAGCGCGAGCGCAGCTTGCCGAGCGCCTCCGTCGCCGGTGCGATGAACTGCGTGGTGTGGCGCCGCGCGGCGTCGAGGAGGATCTGCTCCGCCCGCGCGCGATCGTCCTTGTAGCTCACCGGGAGATGGATCTCCTCCCAGAGATAGGGAAATTCGCGCGTGTAGTTGTAGACGGGCGAGTCGAAGATCTTGTCGTTCGTCATCCGGACGAGGCGGCCGGTGTACTGGCGCGCCTGCACCCACACCGCCGGCTCCGCGGCCTGCACCGAGGGCGGCTCGCCCATCTCCATCACCGTCGTCTGCATGAAGCCGACGGCGACGACGTCGCCGCGCACGCCGCCCATCGTGATCCGGTCGCCGACGGTGTAGACGCGTCCGCGGAGGATGATGAGATACGCGGCGAAGGACGTGATCACCCGCTGCAGGGCGACCGCGACCCCCGCGGTGATGAGTCCCGCCGCGGTGGCGATGCGTCCCGGGTCGTCGAACCAGATCGACACGAGTCCGACGACGAGCAGCACGGCGGTGAGCACCTTCACCGCCTGCCGCGACCAGAAGGCGGGTCGCCCCTCCGCGACGTGGCCGAGCACGAGGCGGAGGAGGAAGCGCAGCAGGTAGCTGACGAAAAAGAGCGCCGCGACGAAGCCGAGGGTGAGAAGGAGCTTGCGGCCGGTCAGCGGGGAGAATCCGGCGAGTCGCACGCCGAAGAGCTGCACTCCCTCCTGCAGGAGCGCGGTCGGTGCCGGGATCATGGCGGCGGGCGCCTAACGGCCCTCGAGGTCGCGCTCGCCCATCGTGTGGCGCTGCGCGCGACCCTGTCCCGGATGCAGCGACGCCTCGTGGTAGCGTTCCCCCTTCTTCCGCAGCTCTATGACGAGCCCCTCGAACTCGAGCGGCGAGAGGTCGCGGGCGACGAGGGGGATGAGTCCCTTGAGCAGAGTGATGCGATCCATCAGCGGGAGCGTCTCGACCTCGTCGACGAGGCGCCGCAGCACCGGGTGATTCAGGTCGTTGGTCTCGGGGCTGGTCGTCATCGGAATTCCTCGGAAAGTGCGAGTCATGTCCCGGCGCCGGTCGTGCGCGCGGAACCCTGCGGCATCCTCGCGAATCCCGAGCCAGCGCGCTCGCGCCCGCCACGGGCGTCGCTGGAGCGGCCGCCCGCGGCGATCCGCGCTGCGGCGCGAACGCGGCATCGCTAGACTCCATCGCGACATGGAGAACACCAGTCCGCGGGCACGCACGGTCGTGCCGCCGATTCCCGCCGTGCTCGGCGCGATCGTCAGCGTGCAGGGGGGCGCGGCCGTCGCCAAGGGACTCTTTCCCGCGCTCGGCGCGACGACGACGGCGGGGCTGCGCATCGCGATCTCGGCGCTGATGCTGGTGGCGGCGTTCCGTCCCGCGCTGACGCGGCTCACCAGGGCGCAGTGGCGGGTAGTGGTCCCGTTCGGGGTCGCGCTGGGGACGATGAACGCGGTGTTCTATCTCGCGCTCGCGCGCATCCCGCTCGGCCTCGCGGTGACGGTGGAGTTTATCGGACCGTTGTCGGTCGCGGTGTTCGGCTCGCGTCGCGCGCTCGATCTGGCGTGGGTGGTGCTCGCCGGAGCGGGGATCGCGCTCATCGCGCCGTGGAGTGGGAGCGGCGTCGATCCGCTGGGCATCCTCTTCGCCCTCCTCGCCGGCGCGTGCTGGGCGGTGTACATCGTGCTCGGCGGCCGGCTGTCGCGGCTGCTCGCGGGCGGCGCGGCGGTGAGTACGGCGATGACGATCGCGACGATCACGATCCTTCCCTTCGCGGTCGCCGCCGGCGGGCTCGCCCGGCTGACGCCGCGGCTGGGGCTCGCCGCGATCGCGGTCGCGCTGCTCTCGAGCGCGCTCCCCTACAGCCTGGAGATGGTCGCGCTGCGCGCGCTTCCGGCGCGCACCTTCAGCATCCTCATGAGTCTCGAGCCCGCGGTGGCGGCGCTCGCGGGGCTGGCGTTCCTTGGCGAGCGGCTGCTCGGAACGCAATGGCTCGCGATCGTGTTCGTGATCGTGGCGAGCATCGGCGCGACGATGACGGCACGGGAGACGAGCGCGGCGGTCGAAGTCTGAGGAACATCCAGGAGACTGACACGAGACACGAGACTAGTGTCGTCACGCCCAGACATGAGACACGAGTCGGCGATGAGGGAGGCGGGAACATTGTCTCATGCCACGTGACTCAGAAGTCATGACACTAGCCTCGTGTCCCATGGCCTTGGCAGTATCGTCCTGCTCTTAGCGGAGTCACAACATGCGCATCGGAATCATCGGCGCCGGCAACATCGGCGGGACGTTGACGCGACGGCTCGCGGCGGTCGGGCATGACGTCTCCGTCGCGAACTCGCGCGGACCGGAGACGCTCGCCGGCCTGGCGCGCGAGAGCGGCGCGAAGGCGGTGACCGTCGAGGAGGCGGCGCGGGGGAAGGACGTCGTCATCGTAACGATCCCCGAGAAGAACATCCCGCGACTTCCGAAGGGATTGTTCGCCGGCGCCGATCGCACGGTGGTCGTCGACACCGGCAACTACTATCCGCGCAACCGCGACGGGCGCATCGACGCGATCGAGAACGGGATGACCGAGAGCCGGTGGGTGGAGCAGCAGCTCGGGCATCCGGTGGTGAAGGCGTTCAACAACATCTACGCGAAGCACCTCATGGAGCGCGGCCAGCCGAAGGGTGCGCCGACGCGGATCGCCCTCCCCGTCGCCGGTGACGACGTGCGGGCGAAAGCGGTGGTGATCCAGCTCCTCGACGAGCTGGGCTTCGATGGCGTGGACGCGGGCGGCCTCGATGAATCCTGGCGGCAGCAGCCGGCGACTCCCGTCTACGCCACCGACTTCGACGCCGCCGGCGTGAAGCGCGCCCTCGCCGCCGCGCCGCGCGAACGTCCGGCGGACTTCCGGGGATAGAAGGGAAGAAGGCGGGGATGCCGCTGATGCTCTCCAGCTGATTTCGACAGAAGGCACGAAGGGTTTGATGACAGCTGTTTTTCTTCAGCTGGTTGAACAGAAGGCACGAAGGCACGAAGGGGTCTTGAGCAACCCTTCGTGCCTTCTGTTATTCACAGCAGACGCCTTCGTGCCTTCTGTTATTCCCGGCAAGCCATGCTTCGTCGCTTCCCGCTCACGACGCGAGCAGCTTTCGCCTCGCCTTGTGCTCTGCCTCGAGCCGGTCGCACATCACGTCGCAGAGCTGCTGAACGCCGCGGTCGGCGAGGGTGTAGTAGACGAACAGTCCCTGCTTCCACCGCGCGACGAAGCCGAGGTTGTGGAGCAGCTGCAGGTGCTTCGAGACGTTCGCCTGGCCGAAGCCCGTCTCCTCGACAAGCTCGCTCACCGTGTGCTCGCCGCGGCGCAGCTGGTCGAGTATGCGCAGCCGCGCGGGTTCGGCGAGCGCCTTGAAGCGTTCGGCGATGAGCTCGAGGACTTCCGGGGTGAGCTGGAGCTTGGCCATGCGGCTGCTGTGCGCGGGGCGGGACGCGATGTGAATGGTACGATGCCTGTGCGAGCCATGCGCCCAAGAGGCCCCGGCTTCCGCGGCGCGCCGGCGTCAGGTGCTGTCGGGGCGCTGCGCGACGAGCGCGGTGAGCATGTTCTCGGAGCTGGGAAGCGTCACGCGCAGATAGTCGCCGGGGTGGACGAGGACCTGCCCGGTGCCCGGCGTCCGACCGGTCGCGATGATCCGTGCGCGGACCGAGAGCGTCCCCGAGCCGCTGATGGTGCGCAGGTCGAGGCGGAGGGTATCGGTGTGCGCGCCGAAGACGGTGCCGAGTCGCACGCGATCCCCCGCCGTGCCGAAGGCATAGACGTCCGCCTGGTTGAGCGATTCGTTCGTGAAGACGACGAACGCGTACTGCGAGGACGCCGGACCGCGATGCGGCCCGCAGCCGGTGACGAGCAGCGCGGCGGTGACGAGCGCGGCGCCGAGCGAGCGGGGTGACATTGCTCCTCTCTCCAGGTAGGGTGAGTCGAAGGTGCACCGTGCGCGCGAGCGATGCAATTGGTGGGCGTGCACGGCCTCGCTATCATTGACACCGAGCCGGCGGACTCACCGAGCATCGGACCGGCACCCGCCAACGCGCGCGTCATGTCCCACTTCCCGGCGATCGTCCTCGCCATCGCCTTCGCAGCGGTCGTCGTCGCGGTCACGGCCATCGCGCGACGTCTCCCCGTGCCGACGCCGATACTTCAGGTCGCGGCGGGATTCGCGGTCGGGCTGATCCCGGGCGTCACGCTCCCCGACCTCGAGCCGGGCGTCGTCTTCGCGGTGTTCCTTCCCCCGGTGCTCTGGTCGGCGGCGTTCTTCACCTCGCTGCGCGAGTTCACGCGGAACCGCCGGCCGATCGGGCTGCTCGCGATCGGTCTCGTGATCGCGACGTCGGTCGCGGTCGCCCTCACGGCGCGCGCTCTCTTCCCCGGGATGAGCTGGGCGGTCGCGATCGCGCTCGGCGCGATCGTCTCGCCCCCGGACGCCGTCGCCGCGACGGCGATCGTGTCGCGGCTGCGCATTCCACGGCGGGTGATCGTGATCCTCGAAGGCGAGAGCCTCGTGAACGACGCGTCGGCGCTCATCCTCTATCGCTCGGCGGTCGCCGCCGCGGTCACCGGCGTCTTCAGTCTCGGCGAGGCGGTGGTGCGCTTCTTCGTCGACGCGGCGGTCGGGGTGCTGATCGGGATGCTCGTCGCGTGGCTGGTGCTGCGCGCGGTGCGCTTCTCGCGCGACGCGATGGCGGAGATCCTGCTGACGCTCGCCGCGCCGTACGTCGCCTGGCTGACCGCGGAGGCGATACACGTTTCGGCGGTGCTCGCCTGCGTCGCCGGCGGGTTGTACCTGCGCCGGCATTTCTCGACGGCGGTGTCGCCGCTCTCGCGGCTGCAGACGAACGCGGTGTGGGATCTGGTGATCTTCGTGCTCAACGCGATGATCTTCCTCCTGCTCGGCGCGCAGTTCCTGACGGCGCTGCACACGGTGCCGGGGGGAAAAATCGGCGCGCTGGCGCGGGCGGGACTGGTGATCGGGCTCGTCGCGATCGTCGTGCGGCTCGTGTGGGTGCCGATCGCGACGATGCTGCCACGCTGGTTGAGCCCCAACATCCGCCGCGCCGATCCGGTACCGCCGTGGAAGCCGGTGTTCCTCGTGAGCTGGACGAGCATGCGCGGGATCGTCTCGCTCGCGACCGCGCTCGCGCTCCCGCGGCTGCTCGCGAGCGGCGCTCCCTTTCCGTACCGCGGCGAGATTCTCGTCATCACGATGTGCGTGATCATGCTGACCCTCGTCGTGCAGGGCTTCACCCTCGCGCCGATGGTTCGCGCCTTCGACTTTCCGGCGGAGAAGACGCACCACGTCGAGGCGCGGCTGGCGCGGCTCGAGGCGACCCGCCGCGGCGCCGAAGCGCTCGACGATCTCGCGCACGAGCCATGGGTCGACGAGCGAGACGTCGCCTGGCTGCGCGGTGAGCTGCGCGACCGCGTCCGTCTCCTCGAGAGCGCGGGCGGCGAAC
>JABFXM010000120.1 GCA_013361745.1 Gemmatimonadaceae bacterium
CGGCCCAGGTGGCGAGCAGGGAGAGGCCGAGCTGCGCGCCGTCGCGGACGGATTTCGCGACGTCGGCCTCGAACTCGCGGCGGCCGGCGGTAGGCCGCTCGGCGGCGACCGCCGGACCGGTCACGCGTCGCCCCCGCGCGCCGTGCGCACCCATTCCGTCGTGCGCCGCCGGCGCGGCGTGAAGAGCAACGCGAGCTTCCACAGCGCGTACACGGGCGCCCACGCGAGGTCGAGCACCGCGCGCGCACCGAGCCCCGAGAGCTGCACGCCGCGCGCGATGTAGATCGCGAGCGCGACCAGCGACACGATCCACGCCGCCGGCTCGGCGATGCTTCCGCCACGGTGCGCCACGTACAGCGAGACCATGGTCCCGCCCAGGCTCGCCAGCGCGAGCCAGGTCAGCGGGGGCACGAGGAGGTCAGCCGCGAGATCGAGCGCGACGCGGTCGCGGCGCTCGACACCGTGCCGGAGCAGCATCGGGACGTGCGCGCGCGCCAGCGCCGCACGCCCTCCTTCCCACCGCTCCCGCTGCGTCCGCGCCGCGCTCGCCTGGGCGGGCATCTCGCCGAGCACCTCGGCTTCGTCGACGTATGCGACGCGCACGCCCGCGAGTCCGAGCGCGACACCGAACTCGATGTCCTCGACGATCGAGGCCGCGCGGTGCGGCACCCGCCGCAGCAATGCGTGCGTGAAGCACATGCCGTTGCCGCGCAGTCCGCAGGAGAGGCGCAGCCGTTCGCGGGCGAGCGAGCGGGTCGTGTGAAAGAGCGCGAACGCGATCACGATGAGCCGCGTCCGCCACGAGGCCGTCGCGTTGCGCACTCCATATTCCGCCTGCATCGCCTCGACACCCCCGGCGATGCGCGCCGCGAAGGCGCCCAGCAGGTTCGGCGTCACGACCGTGTCCGCGTCGACGACGACGACCGCGTCGGCGAAGCCCTCGCTCGCGCTCGCGTCGAAGGCCGCGGCGAGCGCGTATCCCTTTCCGCGGTGCACGGGGTCGACGCGCTCCATCACGCGCGCCCCGGCCGACCGGGCACGCTCCGCGGTCGCGTCGGTGCAGTTGTCGGCCACGACGATCACCCGGAAGCGCTCCGGCGGATACGCGATGGCGAGCAGGCTGCGGACGGTCTCCGCGATCCCCGCCTCCTCGTCGTGCGCGGGCACGATCACGTCGAAGCGGGTGTCGGCGCGTGGCGCCGGTGCCGCGCCGCGCCGCGCGACCAGGGCGAGCATCGCGAGGTACAGCGCAGGGATCGCGACGACCACCGCGCCCAGGAACAACACGACGTTCGCGATCTGAGCCAGCGGAGACGTCACGCGCTTCCCCCCTGCGCACTCGGCGCGGTCGCGCGGGCGAGCGCGCGGTAGTCTCGGAGCTCGCGAAGCGCCCGCCGGAGCGAGCCGGCATGCGTGCGCACGCCGATGAAGTACTGCATCCCGTAGACGACGGTCGTCCCCGCGACCGCGACGCGTTCGGCGCCGAGCTTCGCGAGCGCCATCGACATGAGCATCGCCGCGCGAGAGGCCGGCTTCATCGCGATGGGCGCGAGCACGCAGGCCATCAGGAAGGGACGCGCCATCGGATGCATGAGGACGAGGAAGCGCCACGGGTTCGCCCACGCGAGCCCCGGATGCTTCGCGGCGATGCGCGCGTCCGCGGCGCCATAGGCGCGAGATCGCCGCATCCACGTCGCGAGGCTCGTGTGATCGGAGTCGTGTCGTGCGATCGCGTCCTCGGCGATCACCAGCTCGATCCCGGCGCGCTCCATTCGGACACCGAGCTCGGTGTCCTCGGAGATCCGGAAGCCGAGGTCGAATCCGCCGGCGGCGAAGTAGTCGGCGCGGGGGAAGGAGACGTTGCCGGTGTAGAGGTTCGTTCCGCGCAACCTGGTCTCGCCGTTCCGCACCTCGCGCTCGAGCTTCTCCAGCAGCGCGATGTGGCAGCGCTCGAAGAGCGGCAGATCGAGCGCGCTGCTCGCGCGCAGCGGGCCGAGCGCGGCGCGACGCGTTCCGGACGGGTGCGCGGCCCGGTGCGCGGCCAGAAAGTTCGGTGCGACGCGCATGTCGTCGTCGACGAGCACCGCGAGCTCGCCGCGCGCGCGCTCGAGCGCGCGATGACGCGCCGCGGCCGGCCCGGCGTTCGCCTGCGTCAGCACCTCCAGACGGTACGGAACTTCGAGCCCCGACAGTCGCGGCGCAGCCGGCGGCACGGAGCCGTCGTCGACGACGATGACCTCGTAGCGCGACGGATCCAGCGTCTGCTCCGCGAGCTCGGAAAGCAGCCGCGCGACCGAATCGGGGCGGTTGAACGTCGCGATGATCACGCTGATCTCGGGGGCCGCGCCGCCGCCCGGCACTTTTTCCGGCATCCGGTCAGCCGTCGGCGCCGGGTCCGGCGGGACGGGGCACGCGTTCGCCGCGCGGCATCGGCGCGGTCTCGCTCATCGTGCCGATGATCTCGCTCCGCGGCGCGCCGACGCGTGCGTTAGGCGGGACGTCGCGCGTGACCACCGCGCCGGCGCCGACGAACGCGCCGTCACCGATCGTCACTCCCGGAAGCACGGTGACACAGGCGCCGATCCAGACGCCGTCGCCGATCGTCACCGGAGCATGCACGAGCGCGCCGGCACGCTGCGTCGCCGGTCCGAGCACGTGGTTCGACGTGATCAGCACGAAGTGGTGCCCGATCGCGCAGCGGGCGCCGATCCGCACCGGCGCGTTGAGCTCGATGTGCGCCGGCGAGTTCACGAAGGTCGCCTCGCCGATCGAGAGTCGTCCCGCGAGATTGCCGGTGCCGCGCACCGTGAGCGGACCTGCGACCCGGGCACGCGCGCCCACCGTGAAGCCGGCGAGGCGATAGAGGGATGCGCGGAGCCGCGCGAAGGCGTTGAACGGGATCAACCGCACGAGCAGCTGCACCAGCGCGAGCCGCGGGTGGATCTCCGCCAGCTGCGCCACGAGATACTCTCCGATCGTCGCCTGGCGCTGGCCGGCGCGCGGAGTCGCGCCGTCATCCGCCACGCCGGCGGCGGACGTGGAGCGAGCTTCCGCCACTCAGCTCTCCGTGCGCGGATGGCCGTTGCGGTCCACCGTCACGGCTCCGAGGAAATGTTCACGCCCGATGAGTTCGATCGTGCCGCGCGCCTGCGCGATCTTCGTCGCGCCGAGCGGCACCGCCAGCAGCGTGACGTCGGCCGCGCGCGCGATCGCGATCGCGCCGGGATCGGCGTAGGGCGAGCGCACGGCGATCACCGTCTTCCGGCGCGCGGCGGCGCGCTGCGCTCCCGTCGCGACGATCTCCGCGATCGCCTCCGGGCGCGCGTCGGTCGCGTCGATCAGCATGATGTCCGGCTCCCCGTACGTCCGCCCGGCCGTCGCCAGCGCCTCGGCGAGCCGCGAGACGCGAAAGCGCGGCGTCGCCGGCACGATCACCAGCGTCGACCAGCGATGCGGCTGCGCCGTGAACCAGACGTGCGCCCAGCCGTCGATCGCCGCGCTGCCGCGTGGTGCGGGGGTGGGACGCGGCGTCGAGACCGGCGAGCGCTCTGGCGAGGTCGAAGGTTGCTCCATCGTTCAGACTTCCCCGGCCGCGCCGAGCACGTTGAGATCGAGCAGCCGCCGCACCTGCCATGGCTCGATCAGCTCCCCGCGCATCACGTCGAGCCCCACGGCCGTGAAGAACGACAGCAGGACTGCCAGGAACAGCCCGCCCGCGAGGACGAGCGGCGGGCGCGGCTTCACCGGCGCGCGCGAGACCTGCGCCGGCACCAGCACTCCGTACTTGTACTTGAACGCGGCGCGCGCCGTCTGCAGCTCGATGCGAGCCGCGTCGAGGCGCTGCAGCAATCCCTCGTACGAGTTCACCGCGATCTTCAGGCGCGAGCGCGCGTACTGCTGCCGCTCGTTGATCAGCGAGTCGGACTGCATCCGCTCCAGGCTGCGAAGCGCCGCGGCGGCGAGGTAGGGATCAGCGTTCGTGGGCGTCGCGGTGGTCCCTTCCGGCGCGAGCCGCGCCAGCGTCGCCCGCAGCTGCTTCTGCTCGCGCCGCAGCTCGGCGAGCTGCGGCGAGTCGGTGCCGAGCGCGCGTATCATCTGCTCGGTCGCCGCGATCTGCGGATGCGCGCTTCCGTAGACGTTGCGCTGATCGGCGAGGGTGGCCTGCAGCTCGGCGAGCCGGCGATTCCGGAACTGCTCGAGATCGGCGATCGTGCGCTCCACCGCGTCGAGCCGCGATTGCGCGTCACGAGCCGCGGGCGAGACGGTGCGCGCGACGGGAGCGCGCGGCGCCGAGGTCGACGGCGCCAGCTCGGCGCGCACCTGCGCCATCGAATCGAGCGAGGCGCGGATCTCGGAGTTCACGTCCTCGACGTGGTCCTGAAGGATGTCGATGCTCTCGGAGATCAGCGCCAGCTCCTGCGTGTGCCGCTCCTCGAAGAAGTTCTCCTGCGCCGCCTGCACGATGCGGTAGGCCATGTACGGATCCGACCACTGCACGCCGATCGTCACCGTGCCCTCGCCGACGTTGACCCACATCCGGTGATTGAGCGCCCAGACCAGCGCCTCGACCCGGTCCTCCCGGGTCATCTTCTTTCGCGATACCGTTTCGTGCACCCAGTCGCGCGCGCGCGCGAGCAGCGAGCGGCTGTTGTCCCAGTGCGACACGAGGTCGGTCGCGTTGATGATCGCGACGAGGTTGTCGTGCTTGAGGATCGCCTCGCTCGCCAGCCGCGTCGGCGTGTCGGTCTCGCTCGGGAGATTGCGCTGCGGGTTGCCGAGCACCGGCATGACGAGGTTGCGCTCGGCGAGCAGCTTCGCCTCGGTGACGTAGGTGCGAGGCCAGATCGCGAGGATGAGGATCGAGCTCGCGACCACCCCGAGGAAGATCGTCAGCGCCGTGCGCCGATGCCGCCGGAGCGCGCGCGCCGCGAAGCCGACCGCATCGCGAACGAGGCCCAGGTCGAAGATCGATTCCTCGGCCGCCGCCGGCGCGTCGGCCGCGCCGGCCGGCCGTTCGAGCGCCGGCGTGCGCGATGTCGGATGCTGCACCATCAGAACCACCGGAGGTTGGGGGAACCCATGGGACGCGGCACGCTCACTGGACGAAGACCGCGTCGCCGGATTGCAGCCGGAAGAACTGCGCCTGCCCCCGCGCCGAGCTGAGCTCGCGCATGCTGAAGCGGATGCGCACGGGTGCGGGCGTCCTGCGAACGACGAACACGCGATCCTGATGGGCGAAGTCGTTCAGCCCACCCGCGCTCGCGATCGCGACCGCGAGACCGGCGCCCGGCTCGAGGGTGTAGTTGCCGGGATGCGCGACGTTGCCGAGCACCGGGACCGTGATCGGCCGCGACTCCTCGACGACGACGTTCACGCGCGGGCTGAGCACGAAGTTGCCCTGCTTCAGGTCGCGCTCCACCTCGCGCGCGAGCTGCGCCGGCGTCTTTCCCGCGACATCGACGTCATTGATCAGCGGGATGGAGATGCGCCCGTCGCTGCGCACCCGCGCCCGCGTCGAGATCTTGTCGTTGTCCCATACCTGCACGCTCAGCAGGTCGCCGACCCCGATCACGTACTCGCTGGACGCGGGCTGGGCACCCGCGTACTGGTCGACCCAGACGTACGGTCCGCGCACCGGGGAGCACGCGGTGGCGAGCGCGAGGATCGTCGCGAGGACACGACCGCGCCTGCCGCGAGCGGCGGAAACGTTAGGCATTCTCAGTACCGGTAGACGAGGCTGACGAGGGCGCCGCGGCTCGGGATGGTCGCCGCAAGGGTGTTCGTGCGGCGGGCGAAGACCTGCGCCTCGACCCCGAATCTGCGTCCCATTGGCTGGACGAGTAAGAGCGTCGACCCGTTGCTCTCGATCCGGCGCCCCGCGGCGGCGATCCCCGGCTGGGCGAACCAGCCGCGGAAGACCTCGACGCCCGCGCGGAAGCCGCGGCGCGTCGTGACGCCGTAGCCGCCCCCCACCACATCGCTCTCCAGCACCGCGCCGAGCCCGTAGACCTGGCTCACCGACCGCGCGTAATGTACCGTCGCCGCCACCGAAGACCC
>JABFXM010000559.1 GCA_013361745.1 Gemmatimonadaceae bacterium
CGCGTCGAGGCTCGGTGCGCGTCCGGGGATCGCGCGGTTTTGGCAGGAAGAACCGCACGAGAAGAGCGGAAGCACGGCGGGAGAACTGCCTTCAGGGCGAGCATCCCGGCTCATGCCCGTAGAATCTCCCGCCGTTCTCCCGTAGTGCTCCCGTCGTTCTCCCTGCCAAACCGCGGAATCTCACCGCGACTACGGGCCTCGACGCGACCCGCAGCGAACCGCGGCGGGGGACGCGAGAGCCCCCGCTCCGACGAGTGGTTCCGCGCGCGAAACCCACGACGCAGTATACGGAGTGCTCCCTTCGACCCGCGCCGATCGGCGCTCGCGCACGCCCTCGATCGGTAACGCCGCACGCGCGTCGACCGCGCTCGCGATGCTTGCGATGCTCGCGTGCGCACCGCGCCCGCAACCTGGTCCGGAGGCGATGCCTTCTCCCACCCCGGCGTTCTCGAGCGTCGGGGGGAAGGCGACCGTGGGCGACGAATTCGAGCGGCAGGTCCTCGACAAGGCGCGCACCGACCGGTCGCTGTTCGTGCAGCTCTCCCCCGAGATGATCGTGCGGAAGACGCACTACGCGGGAGCGGAGGGGCTCGTCGTCCCGGCGTACGTGTTCTCGCCGCGCGACACGACGGTACAGCACGCGGCGATCATCCTGGTGCACGGCGGAGTGCACGGCGATCTCGACGACGGCTACGCGTGGCAGATCCGCTTGCTGGTCGAGGAAGGCTACGTCGTGATTGCGCCCGAGTACCGTGGGAGCACGGGCTACGGGCGCGCGTACTTCGACGCGATCGATTACGGCGGGAAGGAGGTCGAGGACGTGATCGACGCGCGGGACTATCTCGCCGCGTCCGTCCCCTGGGCGGACACGGGACGCGTCGGGATGCTCGGCTGGAGCCATGGCGGGTTCATCGCGCTGCACTCGATCTTCCGCCGCCCGGATCTCTTCAAGGTGGCCGTCGCGCATTCGCCCGTCGCGGACCTGGTCTCGCGCATGGCGAGCCACTCGGCGGAGTACCGGAAGATCTTCGCCGACCAGGCGGGATTCGGCGGACCGGTGGAGTCGCGCCGCGAGCGGTACATCGCGCGCTCGCCGGTGTCGCACACGCGCGAGCTGAAGCTTCCGCTGCTCGTACTCGCCGCGGACAACGACGAGGACGTCTTCATCGAGGAGAACCGCCATCTGCGCGACTCGATGGTCGCAGCGGGAAAGGAAAGGGCGGGTCTCTACACGTATCGCGAATGGCACGACCCCCCCGGCGGACACTCCTTCGCGCGACTGCAGACCGCGCAGGGGATCGAGAGCTGGATTGAAAGCACCGCCTTTCTCCGACGCTACCTCGCTCCGCGAACGACGACGTCGCTGCGCTAGCGGCGGACGACGGTCCCGGGGATGCCGGGCCCGGGGAAGACGCCCATGCAGCTCCAGCCGAGCGTGATCGTGTCGGCGGACGCGAGCCGGCGCGGCGGCGGATGCCAGGCGCTGGGCGGCCCGGGCGGACGCGAGGCGTTCCGCATGTCGTAGAGCAGGAGATACGCGTCCTTCGCGCCCCAGCGTCCGACGCGGCGCGCGACACGATCGAGATAGGGTGTCACGACGTCGTCCATCTCGCGGACGTGATGGATGCTCGCGGGGTGCGCGACGAGGAGCCAGAGCCGGCCCTCGCCACGGAACGCATCGACCTCGCGCAGATACTCGCGCCATCCGGTGCGGTAGCATCCGCCGCGAGCGACGCGATCATCGGGAACGTGGACGCGATCGCGGTACCATTCGAAGGCCTGGCGTCCGCCGTAATACACGTACAGCTCGTCGCCCGGACGCGCGCGCGCGTCGAGCACGCGGAAGAGCGGCGCGACGTCGTTCGGGCTGTACGGCAGCTCGGTCGCCGCATAGAACGCCGGCGCGCCGACGACCACCGCCGCGGCGACGAGGCCGACGCGATGCACCCAGGGGATCCCGGATTCCACGAGCGCCATCACCCCGGCGACGACGACGATCGCCAGCCCCGGCACGAGGAAGAGCAGCACGCGACCGTTGCCCGCCGCGATCCTGTTGAACCCGCGCACGGTGGTGTCCACCGGATAGATGCCTAACGCGGCGGCGACGAAGTCGGCAGCGATCGGAGCGACGAGGGCGACGATCGTCACCGGGCGCCGCCGGCCGAGCACGATGCAGCCGAGCACGAACATCCCGATCCCCAGCGCGGTGACGGGCATGCCGAGCGGGTCCCGGAAGAGTCCGTAGAGGTTCACGAACGGCCACGCCGCGTCGGCGAGGGAGCGCGGCGGCAGGGGCCAGAAGCCGTCGCTCCAGAAGCTGTGCATGTAGACGCGCTCGGTGGGCCGCAGGCTGTGCAGCGTCAGCCAGATCGACGGCAGGCCGCTCACTGCCCAGAGCACGCAGGCGGTGATCACCGGCCAGCGGAGCGGGATCTTCTGCTGGTGAACCGCGAGGGCGAGCGCGATGGCGACGCCGGCGAGAATGAAGAGCGATGGCTGCGAGAACCAGACGGCGACCGCGCCCAGCACTCCGAGCCGGAGCCAGTGGCGCGTCCCGGCCTCACGCGCTGGCACGCGGAGCGCGAGCAGGAGGAGCAGACAGGCGAAGAAGATGTCGCTCCCGTACTGCTTGGCCTCCGACGCGTAGTAGATCGGGCGCCCGAGCACGGCGAAGAGGCCTAACGCGAGCAGCGCGCCGCGCTCGTCGAGCACGCGCCGCGCGAGCGCGTAGAACAGCGGGAGCGCGGCGAGCGCGGTGAGGATCGACCAGAGCCGGAACACCCAGTCGTGCGTGCCGAAGGCGGTCGTGGCGAGCTTCTCGACGAAGAGAAA
This sequence comes from Gemmatimonadaceae bacterium, assembly GCA_013361745.1. Lineage (GTDB taxonomy): Bacteria > Gemmatimonadota > Gemmatimonadetes > Gemmatimonadales > Gemmatimonadaceae > JABFXC01. Next base: position 2,833 of record JABFXM010000559.1, read on the forward strand.
CCCTTTCGGCGCGATCTGCGCGTAGTCGAGCGGCGCGAGGAGGCCGCGGTACGAGCGCGCCGTGACGTTCCGTGCGACCGCCGCCTCGTCGAGCCAGAAGCTGCCGCGCCCGAAGAACTGCCAGAGCCGGAGCAGCGCGCCGAGCGCGATCAGCCCGGCAGAGATCGCGCGCCGCCGCTCCCTCGTCACCCCGCGTCGAGGATCGCGAGCGCCCGCTCGATCTCGGCGCTCGTGTTGTACACGTGCGGCGCGAGGCGCAGCGCGCCCTCACGGAGCGAATGCGCGACACCCGCCTTGTTCAGCCGCGCCGAGTCGGCGGCGGAATCGCGCGTCACGAGCGAGACGATTCCGGCGCGGCGCGCGGGATCGCCCGGCGTCACGAGCGTCACCCCGCGGCTCGCCTTCGCCCAGCGCACGATCTGATCGGCGAGCGAGGCGACACGCGCGGCGACGGCGCGCGGTCCGAGCTCGTGGAAGAGCTCGAGGCTCGCCGCGAAGCCGGCGAAATCCTGGAAGGGAATCGTGATCACCTCGAAGCGTCGCGCGTCCTCGCGCCAGGTGAGATCGTAGTCGAGGAGGCGGGTGAAGTCGTCGGAGCCCTTCACCGCCATCCAGCCGACCGGCTGCGGGTCGAGGGTCCGCACGAGCTCCTCGCGCACGTAGGCGAAGCCCGTCCCCCACGGGCTGAGGAGCCACTTCTGGCCGCCGCAGGCGAGGATATCGATCTCGCACTCGTGCACGTCGAGGAAATCGGCGCCGAGTCCCTGGATCGCGTCGACGATGAAGCGGATGCCGCGCTCGCGGCAGAGCCGTCCGATGCGCCGCAGGTCGCTCTTGAAGCCGGTGGAGAAGGCGACCCAGGAGACGCTGACCGCCTTCACCGCCGGATCGTCGATCGCCGCGACGAGGGCCTCCTCGTCGGGGAGCGAGCCGGCGCCGGGGATGCGGCGCAGCGTGACGCCGCGTCCCTCGAGCGCCAGCCAGGGATAGACGTTCGCTGGAAACTCGCGATCGTGGACGACGACGACGTCACCCTTCGCGAAGGGAAGCGCGCGCGCGGCGATGTTGATGCCGTACGTCGTGTTCGTCATCAGCGCGATCTCCCCCTTCGAGGCGCCGATCAGACGCGCGATCAGATCGCGTGTCCGGTCGAGCATCGCGAAGTTCTTCGCGTCGTCGATGCGGAACGGCTCGATGCGATCGTCGATGATCTCCTGCGCGGCGCGCACCGAGCGCTGCGTGAGCGGGCCGGTCGATGCGTTGTTCAGGTAGACCCGATCGGTGCGATCGGCCCACGGGAACTCGGCGCGTCGCAGCGCCTCGACGTCGATGGTCGCCGGCATGGTCAGCCGCCGATCCGCCGCTCGAAGGCGAGCGCCTGACGGCGGAAGCGGGGGTCGAGCGCGTCGCGCAGCGCGTCGCCGAGGAGATTGAAGCCGAGCACCGCGGCGCCGATCGCGAGGCCGGGGAAGAGCGAGGTCCACGGCGCGCTGCGCAGCTGCGACAGGTCGCGCCCCTCGGCGATCATCGAGCCCCAGCTCGGCGTCGGCGGCGCGACGCCGAGCCCGAGGAACGAGAGCGCCGCTTCGGCCATGATCGCGCCGGCGACGCCGAGCGTAGCGGCGATGACGACCGGCGCGACGACGTTAGGCAGGACGTGGCGGAGGACGATGCGTACGTCCCGCGCACCGAGCGCGCGCAGCGCCTGGATGTACTCGAGCTGGCGTACGACGAGCACCTGCGCGCGGACGATCCGCGCCATCCCCGCCCAGCCGACGACGCCGATGGTCGCGAGCACGACACCGAGCGATGGCTGCAGCGCCGCCACCATCGCGACGAGGAGGAGCAGCGTCGGAAAGGCGAGGGTGACGTCAGCGAGACGCATCACGATCTCGTCCACCCACTTGCCGTAGAAGCCGGCGACGAGACCGGCGGTGACGCCGAGCGCGAGGGCGATCGCCTGCGAGAGGAGCCCGACCGCGAGCGAGACGCGCGCGCCGTAGATGAGCCGCGCCCACACGTCGCGCCCCTGCACGTCGGTGCCGAGCCAGTGGTCGGCGGAGGGACCGCGAAGCTGCTGGAGGAGGTTGACCTGGAGCGGATCGTGTCGCGCGACGAGCGGCGCGGCGATGGCCGCGAGCACGAGGAGCACGACGACTGCGACTCCGCCGACGGCGCGCGGATCACGAGCGAGGCGACTCCAGAACGAGGGTCTCATCGAGAGCGAAATGTCGCGAGCGAGCGGCGGGGTCGCCAGTCGTGTCCGACTGGGTCAGGAGGCAGCAGGGCAGAACGGCCCTAGCCTCATGATCGTCCCGTTCTGCCTGCTGGCAGTCACCTCAGCGCGAGGGATCGCGCAGCTCCTCCGGAGTACCGGGCGGCTGGCGGCGCCAGCGGCGGTGGTGCCAGAAGTACTGCTCGGGCGCGCGGCGCACCCAGCGCTCGAGAGTCTTGGTGTACTCGGCGACGACGGCGTCGACGTCGTCCTCACGGTTGCCGGTGTCCTGCACCGTCACCGGCTCGAAGCTCAGCACGTAGCGGCCACTCGGCTGGCGGATCGCGCAGCCGAAGACGACGGGGACGCCGAGGCGGAGCGCGAACACCGCGGGCCCGCGCGGGGTCTTCGCGGGCATCCCGAAGAAGGGGACGAAGGTGGACGCGAGTCCGAGGACACCCTGGTCCATGACGAAGGCGATCGCGCGGCCCGAGCGCAGCGAGCGCGGCGTGCGGCGGACCGCGTCGGAGTCGTGCACCACCGCCATCCCGATCCGCTCGCGCGTGCGTGTGAGGTACGCGTCGAAGAGCGGGTTCGCCATCCCGCGCGCGACGACGTCGAGCCCGATACCGCGCGCGGCGAGGTAGGCGCCGCCGAGCTCCCAGTTGCCGAGGTGTCCCGTGACGAGGATGACGCCCTTCCCCTGCCCCATCGCCTTCTCGATCGCGGACCAGTTGTCGACGCGCTCGAACAGATCGAGGATCTGCTCGCGGCCGAAGCGTGGCAGGAGCGCGGTCTCGATGGTGGTGCGGCCGAGGTGCGCGTACGAGGCGCGCGCGATCTCCTCGACCTCGGGGCGCGCGAGACCGGGGAACGCGGCGGCGATCTGCTTCACGACGACGTCGCGGCGGACACCCAGCGGGGCGTAGCCGAGCGCGCCGATGCGCTCGCCGAGCCGGCCGGCGCGTTCCCAGCTCATCATGTCGAGCGCGCCGACGACGC
>JABFXM010000492.1 GCA_013361745.1 Gemmatimonadaceae bacterium
CATGCTCGCGCGCTCGCTCGACGAGGACGACATCGTCGCCGAGCTGGCGCGGCAGATCGGACGCGTGATGCCCTGCGACGGCATCGTGATCGCCTCGCCCGACGTCGAGGAGAACTTCGTCACGACGCTCTTCCGCTCGGTGCGAGGCGTCCGCCGCCCGCGCGCCCCGCAGCCGCTGGGCCACGGCCCGATCGGCGAGGTCGCGCGCACCGGGCGCTCGGTGCGGATCACCGACTACGACCCGAACAAGGTCGCCCTCGCCGCGACCGACGACATCGTCGGCGACGGCGGGCCGGCGCGCTCGGTGCTCGTCGTGCCGATGCTCGTCGGCGCGAAGCTGCTGGGGGTCATCGGCGTCTACTCGGCGAAGTCGGGCCAGTACGGCGCCGAGGACGAGGAGGTGCTGCACACGATGGCGGCGCAGACGGCGACCGCGATCATCAACGCGCGCCACTACGCCGAGTCGCAGCGCGAGCAGCGCGCGGGCGAGGCGGTGGCCGACGTCGCCCGCGCGGTCGGCGAGTCGCTGCGCCTCGCGCAGGTGCTGCCGCTGATCCTCCGCCACGCGACGGCGATGCTGCGCTCCGAGGGCGCATGCATCGGGCTGCGCGCGGGGCCCGACATCGACATCGTCGAGGCGTCGGGAACGGCGGTGCCCATCCGCGGGATGAAGATCCCGATCGCGTCGAGCGTCGCCGGCAGCGCGGTGGAGAGCGGGCGCACCGTCATCTCGAACGACATCGCCGCCGACTCGGCGTTCCACTCGCCGTCGGTGGACGCGGCGAACATGCGCAAGATCATCATCGCGCCGATGCGCACGAAGCAGGGAAGCATCGGGGCGCTGGCGGTGATCAACCGCGAGAACGACTTCACCGACGCCGACGCGCGGGTGCTCCATCGCCTCGCCGAGCAGGTCGCGGTCGCGGTCGTGAACGCGCGGCTGTTCGAGGAGGTGACCTCGCTCGGCGAGCGCCACCGCCGCGTGGTCGAGACGGCGAACGACGCGATCGTCATCACCGACCTCGATCGGCGGATCTCCTTCGCCAACCCGGCGGCGGAGGTGCTCTTCGGCCGCGGGCGCGACCTGCCGGGGACGCTCGTCGCCGACACCGTCGCCTCCGACATGCGCGACGAGGTGCGTGAGCGCGAGCGTCTCGGCTTCGACGGACAGCCGCAGCGCTACGACGCGATCGTCGTCCGCCCGGACGGCGACCGCCGCTACGTCGCGGTCAGCACCGCGCCGCTGCGCGAGGGCGATCGCATCACCGGCACCGTCGCGTCGTTGCGCGACATGACCGGCGAGCGCCGCGCGAAGGAGGCGATGACGCAGTCGGAGGCGCGCTACCGCAACCTCGTCGAGTCGGCGTCGGACGCGATCTACACGATGGACTCGCGCGGCGCGCTCACGTCGGCGAACGACGCGACCTGCGCCCTCGTCGGCCGGAAGCGGGAGGAGCTGCTCGGCCGCCCCGCGATCCCGCTCCTCTTCGCCGAGGACGTCCACGACGCGAAGCACAACTTCCGCCTCGCGCTCGCGGGCGAGCCGCGGCGCTACGAGGCGCGCATCGTGGCCGAGTCGGGGGAGGCGCGGCTCATCTCGGTGACGAACACGCCGATCCGCCAGGGTTCGGCGGTGGTCGGCGTGCTCGGCGTGGCGCGCGACGTCACCGAGGATCGCGCGCGCGCCGAAGCGCTCGAGCGGTCCGAGGCGCGCTACGAGCGGCTCGTCGAGTCGGCGGCGGACGCGATCTTCACCCTCGACGAGGAGATGCGCTTCACGTCGGTGAACCGCGCCCTCGAGCGCGGGACCGGACGCAGCCGCGCGACGCTGCTCGGCCAGAGCGCGCTCGAGATCTGCGATCCGCGCGACGCCGAGGCGATGCGCCAGGCGCTCGCGGCGACGCTCGCCGGCGGGCGGCCGCGTATCGAGGTGCGCTACCTCGGCACCGACGGCGAGCCGCGCCCCGCGTCGCTCATCGCGGCGCCGATCATGGAGCACGGTGCCGTCGTCGGCGCGCTCGGCATCGTCCGCGACGTCACCGAGGAGAAGCATCTCGTCGAGCAGCTGCTGCAGCAGGAGAAGCTGGCCGCGATCGGCCAGCTCGTGAGCGGGGTCGCGCACGAGCTGAACAACCCGCTCGCCGGGATGATGGCCTTCTCCGAGCTGCTGCTGGCGCAGTTCGAGCCCGCCGACGAGAAGCGGCGCGTCCTCGAGAACATCAACAGCGAGGCGAACCGCGCGGCGAAGATCGTCCGCAACCTCCTCACCTTCGCGCGCCGCCACCAGCCGGAGCGGCAGACGACGGACATCAACCAGGTGCTGCTCGACACCGTCGAGCTGCGTCGCTACGCACTGCGCGTCGAGCAGATCGAGCTGACGGTGGAGCTCGACGGCGCGCTGCCGAAGACGTGGGCCGATCCCTTCCAGCTGCAGCAGGTCTTTCTCGCGCTGCTCACGAACGCCGAGCAGGCGCTGGAGCACTGGACCGGTGCGCGGCGGATCAAGGTCGGGACGAAGCTCGACGATGGACGCGTCGTCGTGCGCGTCGCCGACAGCGGGCCGGGGATCGAGAGCGCGCGCGTCGATCAGATCTTCAATCCCTTCTACACGACGAAGGGAGTGGGGAAGGGAACGGGACTCGGGCTGTCGATCGCCGACGGGATCGTGCGCGAGCACGAGGGACGGATCGCCGTCGTGTCGGCGCCCGGCGCCGGCGCGACGTTCACCGTCGAGATCCCGGTGAAGAAGGCGCCCGCTTCGGCGCCGACGGAGACGCGCCCGGCCGCCGCGAAGGAGAACGCGCGGTCGCGCCGCGTCCTCGTCGCCGACGACGAGAGCGCGGTGCGCGAGGCGCTGCAGATCTTCCTCCGCTCGCTCGGCCATCACGTGGACGTCGCGAGCTCGGGACTCGAGGCGATCGCGCGACTGGAGAGCCGGCGCTACGACGCGATCCTCCTCGACCTGCGGATGCCGGACATGGCGGGCGGCGCGGTCTACGACAAGCTGCTGCGCACGGATCCGGATCACGCGGCACGCATCGTCTTCGTGACCGGCGACGCCTTCAGCGATTCGGCGCGCGCGCTCATCGAGCGCAGCGGCCGCCCCTACATCAGCAAGCCGTTCGCGCTCGAGGACGTGGCGCGAGTCATCTTCACCACCGCCGCCTGATGGCAACGATCCTCCTGATCGACGACGAGCCGGACATCACCGCGACGCTCGGGCGCTTCTTCGAGCGGTCGCGGCACCAGGTCGAGGTCGCGCACAGCGCCGAGGAAGGGCTGAGCGTCTTCCGTCGCGCGCGGCCGGACCTCGTCGTGCTCGACCTGAACCTCCCCGACAGCTCGGGGCTCGACGTGCTGGCGAAGCTGTACGACGACCAGGCGGTCGTGATCATGATGACGGGGCAGGGAGACATCGGCACCGCGGTGGAGGCGATGCGCCGCGGCGCGGAGAACTTCCTCACGAAGCCGGTGGAGCTCGGGCACCTCGGTGCGGCGGCGGATCGCGCGCTGGAGAAGGCGAAGCTGCGCGAGATGAACCGCTTCCTCACCGGGCGACGCGGCGGCGGGGCGAACAGCTCCGGCTCGCTGCTCGGCGTCTCGCCGGCGATGCGCGACATCGCGGAGCAGATCGCGCTCCTCGCGCGCAGCGACAAGACGACCGCGCTGCTGCTCGGCGAGAGCGGGACGGGGAAGGGACGGGTCGCGGAGCTGATCCACCGGCAGAGCCCGCGCGGCACGCGCCCGTTCGTCGAGGTGAACTGCGCGAGCCTGACGTCGACGTCGCTCGACTCGGAGCTCTTCGGCCACGAGCGTGGAGCGTTAGGCGGCGAGGCCCGCGAGCGGAAGATCGGGCTCGTCGAGATCGCCGACGGCGGCTCGCTGTTCCTCGACGAGATCGGCGACCTCGACGCGACGCTGCAGCCGAAGCTGCTGCGTGTGCTCGAGGGCAAGAGCTTCCGCCGGCTCGGCGGGACGGACGAGGTGCGCGCGCAGGTGCGGCTGATCGCGGCGACGAGCAAGGACCTCGTGAACGAGGTGACCGCGGACCGCTTCCGCGAGGATCTCTATTATAGGCTGAGCGTCATGCCGATCACCCTGCCGCCGCTGCGGGCGCGGGCGCGCGAGGACCTGATCGAGCTGATCGCGGCGACGATCGACGAGCTCGGCCCCCAGCTCGGTGAAGCGCCGGCGCGGGTCTCCGACGCGGCGCTCGAGCGGCTGCTGAAGTACGCCTGGCCCGGGAACATCCGCGAGCTGCGCAACGTGGTGGAGCGCGCGATGATCATGGGACGGGGTGCGGCGGAGATCCTCCCCGTGCATCTTCCGGCCGAGGTTCGCGACGCGAGCGGCGCCGCGGTGGAGCACTACGTGCCGAAGTCGCTGGAGGAGGTGGAGCGCATCCACATGGAGCGCACCCTCCGCGCGCACAACGGCAACCGGACGCGAGCGGCGCGCGAGCTCGGAATCTCGCGGGCGACGCTGATCAAGAAGATAAAAGACTACAACCTCACGTGAATCGTCGGAGCCGGGCTGGAGGCAGGAGGCTATAGGCTGGAGGCGACTGCGACCGCCGTAGCCTCCAGCTTGCAGCCTCCTGCCTCCAGCCTCCAGCAAAGACGTGCCACCCCGACTAGAGATGCAAGAACTACAGGAAAGAGACATGATGGTCTGCCGCTCCTGCGGGAAGGAGGAGCGCGCGTCGGAGGGCTATCCGTGCGTCGACTGTGGGACGTTCATCTGCATGATCTGCAGCTTCCGCGGCGTGACGCTGTGCAAGGTGTGTCAGGAGCTGCGGGACGAGCAGTCCGGCGACACGGGGCGGAAGTAGTGCACGGGCATTCCACGTACGGACCGACGATCGATCCCGTCGCCGACCTCACGCCGTTAGGCGTCGCGGTCGGACATGCGACCGACGCCGACGGGGGCACGGGGTGCCCCGTCGTCCGGCCGGTGGCGGGTCCGATGCGCGGCGCGGCCGCGGTGATCGGGCGCGCGACGGGGACACGGGAGCTGCTCCCGCTGACGACGCACCACCTCGTCGATCGCGTCGACGCGATCCTCCTCACGGGCGGGTCCGCCTACGGGCTCGACGCGGCCGCCGGCGTGATGCGCTGGCTCGAGGAGCGCGGCCGCGGCTTCGACGTCGGCGGCGGCGTGGTGCCGATCGTGCCCGCGGCGGTGATCTTCGATCTCGCGCCGCTCGGCCGCTTCGACGCGCGGCCGACGCCGGAGATGGCGTACGCCGCCGCGGACGCGGCGCGACCGTACGACGTCGCCGAGGGAAGCGTCGGCGCGGGAACGGGCGCGACGGTCGGCAAGGCGGCGGGTCCGGCACGCGCGATGAAGGGCGGCTTCGGCTGCGCGACCGCGCGCAGCGGCGAGCTGGTCGCGGCGGCGATGGTCGTCGTCAACGCGTTAGGCGACGTCCACGACGGCGAGGGCCGGATCATCGCCGGCGCGCGCGACGACGAGGGCTTCGCCGATTCCACCGCGATCCTCGCCCGCGGGCTCCCCGCCCACTTCGCCGACGCGCAGGGCGAGATCGCCCCCGTGAACACGACGCTCGCCGTCGTCGCCGTGAACGCCGCCTTCTCCCGCGCCGACCTCGGCGCGGTGGCCGCGGCGGCGTCGAGCGCGCTCTTCCGGCGCATCACGCCCGTGGGCACCGCGTTCGACGGAGACATCGTCTTCGCGCTCGCGCCCCTCGAGGACGGCTTCGCCGATTCGGCGGCGATGCTCTCGCGCGGCCTGCCGGCGCACTTCGCCGACGCCCAGGGGGATGTCGCCCCGGTGAATACCACGCTCGCCGTCGTCGCGGTGAACGCGGCCTTCTCGCGCGCCGATCTCGGCGCGGTCGCGGCGTCGGCGGCGGGGGCGCTCTACCGGCGCATCAGCCCCGTCGGCACGGCGTTCGACGGCGACATCGTCTTCGCCCTCGCCCCGCT
>JABFXM010000415.1 GCA_013361745.1 Gemmatimonadaceae bacterium
CACCCGCGTCCTCGACGCGATCACGCGGATCGTGAACGCCGAGTCCGAGGCATCGGGCGCCCCGAAGCCGCCCGAGTTCACGACGCTCGACCGCTATCGCATGGTGCAGAACGATCCCGGGGCCACGCATCGCGTCCTCGACGCGTTCCGTCAGCACTTCGGGGACGAGCGCGTTCATGACACCAAGCCGACGACGGCCAGCGAGGACTTCGGCACCTTCGGCGCCGAATGGAAATCGCCGGCCGTGTTCTGGTTCATCGGTGGCACCGACCCGCAGCTGTACGAAAGGCTCGAGTCGGAGAACAAGCTGGGCGAGCTGCCGACGAATCACAATCCGCGCTTCGCGCCGGTGATTCACCCCACGCTGGAGACGGGCGTGCAGACGCTGGTCGTCGCGGCACAGGCGTGGTTGTCCATGTGATGGTGACCGCGCTCCTCGTACCACCAAAGGTCGATCACCCCTCGAGACCAGCCGCCCGATGACACCGAACGGCGAGTCCGCAGGCCGGAGCACTGCGCACGCCGGCAGCGATCGCCTGCTGTACGGCATGATCCTGGGCGTGCTCGCCTTCTGGTTGTTCGCGCAGACGACTCTGAACATCGCGCCGACCATGGCGGCCGATCTCCGCATTCAGATGAGCGTGATGAACATCGCGGTGTCCATCACCGCGCTCTTCTCGGGCATCTTCATCGTCGTCATGGGAGGGCTCGCCGACCGTGCCGGCCGTGTGAAGGTCGTGCAGTGGGGCTTCGTTCTCAGCATCGTCGGCTCGCTGCTCGTCGGCTTCGCGCCATCGGGCGCGCTGGCGTCGAGCTTCCTCATCGTCGGACGCGTCTGTCAGGGACTGTCCGGCGCGTTCATCATGCCCGCCAGCCTCGCGCTGGTGAAAGCCTACTGGGATGGCGCGGCGCGCCAGCGCGCCGTGAGCCTCTGGTCCATCGGCTCGTGGGGCGGCTCGGGGTTCGCGGCGCTGTTCGGCGGCCTCATGGCGCAGAACGTCGGCTGGCGCTGGATCTTCTTCGCCGACGCCGCCGTCTCGGTGATTGGAATGCTGATGGTGCGCGGCACACCGGAGAGCCGAGCCGACGAGAAAGAGGGCTACCGGCTCGACACCATGGGTATCCTGACGTTCATGATCGCCATGGTCGCGCTCGAGGTGCTCGCGACGCAGGGCGCGAAGTTCGGCTGGGCGAGCGTCGCCTCGCTCTCGCTCCTCGCGGTGAGCATCGTGTTCGGCGTGCTGTTCTTCCGTACCGAATCACGCAGCACCAACGCGTTCGTGGACTTCAGCCTGTTCCGGAACACCACCTTCACGGGCGCGACGTTGTCGAACCTCCTGTTGAACGCGGTGGCCGGCATCATGATCGTCTCGATGACGCTGCTGCAGCTCGGTGGCGGCATGAGCGCGCAGGACGCCGGCCTGCTCACGCTCGGCTATGCGATCGCCATCGTCGCCTTCATCCGGGTCGGCGAGAAGCTGCTGCAGCGGTTCGGGCCGCGAAAGCCGATGCTGTGGGGCTCGCTGATCGTCGGCGTCTCGATCCTGCTCCTCATGCCGACGTTCGTCATGCTCGCGACGTACCGGATCCTCGCCGTCATCGCCTTCACGCTGTTCGGGCTCGGACTCGCGTTCTACGCCACACCGTCCACCGACGCCGCGATCTCGAACCTTCCCGACGCGGCCGCGGGCTCCGGATCGGGGATCTACAAGATGGCGTCGTCGCTTGGCGCGTCGTTCGGCGTCGCCATCTCGGCGGCCATCTTCACCGCGTTGAGCGCCGATCGGTCCGCGGCCAGCTGGGTCGCCGGCGCATTCACCTTCGTCGGCCGACAGGACAATGTGGCGAGCCGCGAGGCGGCGCTCGTCGCGTTCGGCGCGAACCTCCTCATGGTCGCAGCAGCGATCGTTTCCATCGTCCTGACGGTGCCGAAGTCCGCGAAGACATAGCAGCCCGCCGCACCAACGGCATCATATGGCGCCCGTCTTGCGGCGATTCGCTGTCCGCCGGCGTGCCGGTTCCGACGCCGATGGTACGCCGCGCGATTCATGTACCGCGAGGAGGGTGACATGCGAATGGAAGAAGCTGGAACGAAATCGACGGGCACACCGGACCGGAACGTTCCGCTGGCGACTGCGCGGGAAGGAACATCCAGTGAGCAGCGCGCAGCGCGGAACAAGGAGCTGATGCAGACGCTGGACGATGCGTGGAACGCGCAGGACCTGGACACGTTCGAGCGCCGCCACCGGAATCACGTCATCGTGCGCTGGCCGGGTCAGCCGGAGACGCACGGCATCGAGGCGCACCGGCAGGAGGCGATCGACTTCTTCCGCGCCTTTCCGAACCAGCATCTCGACAATCGGCCCTACAAGGTGCTCATCGCCCAGGACGACTGGACCTGCTCCGTCGCGCACTTCACCGGCACCATGACCGGGCCGATGAAGGGACCCGATGGAAAGGAGATTCCCCCGACGGGCAAGTCGTTCGAGGTGGACTTCTGCACCGTCGCGAAGTGGGACGAGAACGGGCAGATCATCGAGGAGAACCTCTTCTACGACTTGATGACCTTCATGAAGCAGATCGGCCTGAGCAAGTAGGCGGCACGCCCGAGCGGCGTTCGCTACGCCGCTCGGGCCCCGCCTCGCGCGAGCCCCGCTCTGGCGTCAGCTCGCGAGCTTCGCCGCGAACTCGACGAGCCGCCGCGCCTGATGGCGAATCGCGTCCTTGACCGGGTCGGGAAGCGGCTGTCCGTTCGCCGTCACCGTGACGCCGTAGGGATTCCCGCCGCTCTGGAAGGTGATCGGGTCGGTGTAGCCAGGCGGGACGATGATGCAGCCCCAATGCATGAACGTGTTGTTCAGCGTCTGTACCGTGGTCTCCTGCCCGCCGTGAGGATTCTGCGCGCTGCTCATCGCCGACGCCGCCTTGTTGGCGAGCGCGCCGCGCCCCCAGAGCGGCCCGAGCGTGTCGATGAAGGCGCGCATCTGACTCGCCGCCGTGCCGAAGCGCGTGGGCGCGCTGAACAGATAGGCATTCGCCCATTCCATGTCTTCGTAGGTGGGCTCAGGGATGTGCACCGTTCGCTCGAGGTGCGCCCGCCACGGGTCCTGACCCGCCACTACCCCTTCCGGTGCGGTCTCCTTCACGCGCCGAATGCGCACCTCGGCGCCGGCGGCCTTCGCGGCCTCGCCGGCAATCTCGGCCATCTGATGGTTGGTGCCGTAGGTGCTGTAGTAGACAACGGCGAGTCGGACGGCTGCCATCGTGAATGCTCCAGGTGGAAGAAACGTGGGCGGCATCGATCGGGCGCGCGGTCGAACCGCGAAGCGCACCGACAGGGCGCTGGCGACGGCAACTCCCGGTCCCGCAGCCGATGCCGTAGTCGACTCGCCTGCATGCATCCGCCGAAGCAGCTCGACCGCGCGCGGCTGCAATCGAGCGAGCAGTCGGCGCCGGCTCGCGCAGCCTTCTTGCAGGGACGCGAGAGCTGCAACCCAACGTCGCTCACGGAGACACGCATGACGGAAACCACCGTACGAGGCGCGGCGATTCTCGGGGCCGGCACGCCGGCGCCGGAATTCACCCTGCGTTCCACACCCGACGAGACGCTCTCCCTCCACACCCTTCGTGGTCGGCCGGTGATCCTCGTCTTCTATCCGGCGGACTGGAGTCCGGTGTGCGGTGACGAGCTCGCGCTCTTCAATGAGCTCGTGTCGGATTTCCGCGAGTACGGCGCGGAGCTCGTGGGCATCTCGGTGGACGGCGTCTGGTGTCACGCCGCGTTCGCCCGGAGCCGGAACCTGCACTTTCCGCTGCTCGCGGACTTCGAGCCGAAGGGTGCGGTATCGCGGCTCTATGGCGCGTACCGCGACGAGGAGGGTACCAGCGCGCGCGCACTCTTCCTCGTCGACGGCGAGGGAATCATCCGCTGGAGCTACCTCTCGCCCGTGGGAGTGAATCCGGGAGCGGACGGGATTCTGAACGCGCTGGAATCGCTCGTCGGCGGGAGCGCCGCGTCGCAGCCTGCACGCGCAGGGCGTGAGATGCCCGCGGGGGGAGTCGAGGTGCGGCCATGAGCGGCGGACAGCTCACGCCTCCCCTGGCAGATGGCGACCATATCCTCGGGTCCGACGACGCGCCGCTGACGCTCGTCGAGTACGGCGACTACGAGTGTCCGTACTGCGGCATGGCGTATCCGATCGTGAAGGAGGTGCAGCAGCACCTCGGCGATCGCCTGCGCTTCGCGTTCCGGAACTTCCCGCTCACCGAATCGCACCCGCACGCGGAGCACGCGGCAGAGGCGGCCGAGGAGGCCGCGGTGCAGGGACGTTTCTGGGAGATGCACGACACGCTGTTCGAGCATCAGCGCGCGCTCGACGATACGCAGCTCGTTCGCTACGCCGCCGAGCTCGGGCTCGACGCCAGCGAGATGGAGCGCGCGCTCGACGAGGGCAGACGCGCGCCGCGCGTGCGACGGGACTTCCGGAGCGGCGTGCGGAGCGGCGTGAACGGCACGCCGACCTTCTTCATCAACGGCCGGCGCTACGACGGCGATTGGACGGACCCGTCCGCGTTTCTCCGCGCGTTGCGCGCGACCGCGGAGCACGCCTGACGGCGGCAGGTCCGTCAGGCGCGTGCCTGCCGCAGCTCGCGCCGGTCGCCGGTCGGATGTCTGAGTCGGTACACGAGGTAGATGACGCCGGCGACGTTGACGACCAGGGCCAACACGCGGACGACGGAGATCGCGCGCACGAGCTCGTAGATCTCGAAGGGGATCAGCGATCCCGTCGCGACGATGGTCAGATACTCGGCCCACCGCCGCTCCAGCCACAATCCGACGCCCTCGACGGCGAACATCAGGCCGTAGCAGACCGACGCGAGTGCCAGCGCCGTCATCTGCCGCGGGCTGGCAACGTTCAGCAGGTGCAGCAGACGCTCGACGATTCTGCTGCCGGCGCGGATGCTGAAGTCCGCCAGCCACTCTCGCAGTCGGGTCTCCGTCGACGTGCGCAGCAGCGAGAACGCGCCGACACCGGCGAGGACGAGGGCCGCCGCCTTCACCATCTTGAACAGGGCGAGCGCGAGGAGCCCGCGGTCATGCCGTCGCTCTGCGTGCATCAGTGTTCACTTCCCGCCCGTTGGGGTGCTGAAGTGCACCGTCCGGTAGATGGCCCACTGCCGCTCGGCGTTGCGAGGACCGCCCGCGCGCCCCTCGAAGTGGATGGTCGGCTGTTCCCAGTTCGCTCCGGTGTAGTGGGCACCCTGAAACTCCGTATCCCACAATGTGGCCGTCGCGCCGCCGATGGTTTCGGTCGTGCGATGGCTGACCGGCGGCCTGGGCGGATTCACCGAGATGGCCGGCACGCGAGCCATGCCGAGGCTCGCGCCGATCTCCCGCGATCGATACTCGCCCAGGTCCCATGTGACCGAGCCGGCCTCGCCCCGCCACCCGCGGGCGCCGGAAGGCCGCCAGGCACCCGGCACGCAGAAAGCGAACCCTTCGGCCGGGACTTCACGCCAGGTGACGCTGTCCGCCTCGTGCACGGGTACCGCGCAGGCGACGACGGCCGCCGGCGACGGCGCAGGCTGCGCTCTGCACCCGACGAGTACGCCCACGATCCACAGACTGTAGCTTCGCATCGCTTCCTTCATTACGGGTGCCTAACGTCGAAGCTCGGCTGCGAGTGCAGCACCGCGAGCGAAGCGAGCTTCCGACGTGTGCTCCGGTCGGCTGCAGTGCGTGATCATCACCCGCGGGGTCTGGTTCGGTGACGACGATGGACGGCCGCCTTCGCGGCCGTCCATCGTGTCGGCACGACGCGGCTGCCTTCTAGCTATGCAGCCACTGCTTCACGCCGCCATGTCGGCTGCATGCGCCGCGACGACTGCTCGCGTGAGAGTAAAGGCCGTCCTTGCACTGTGCGATCGCGTTCGCGGGGTCGTTGT